>CBIHMQ010000051.1:0-10507 GCA_966211075.1 uncultured bacterium | reverse complement strand
TGGCGGAGCCGCTCGACGGCCTCTTCGATGCGCTCGTCGGCAGCGGTCAGGGAGATCCGGAAGAAGCCCTCGCCGCCGGCCCCGAACATCGAGCCGGGCGAGACGACGACCGCGGCCTCCTCGAGGACCATCTCGGCGAAGGAGGTGGAGGTGTGGCCGGCGGGGACCGGGGCCCAGACGTAGATCGTGCCCTTCGGGGCGGTGACCTCGACGCCGATCTCGCGCAGGGCGGCGACGACGAGGTCGCGGCGGCGCGTGTAGGTCTCGTTCATCCGCTCCAGAGAACCCTGGGGTCCATTGAGGGCCTCGATGCCGGCGATCTGGACCGCCTCGAAGAGGCCGGAGTCGATGTTGGTCTTGAGGCGCCAGTAGGTCTGGATCGCCTCGGGGTTGCCGAGGATCGCGCCGCAGCGCCAGCCGGTCATGTTGTAGCCCTTGGAGAGCGAGAAGACCTCGACGCCGACCTCCTTGGCGCCGGGCGTGGCGAGGAAGCTGGGCGCCACGTAGCCGTCGTAGGTGGTCTCCGTGTAAGCGCAGTCGTGGACGACGAGAATTTCGTGCTCGCGCGCGAAGGAGACGACCAGCTCGAAGAACCCGTCGGGGACGACCGCCCCGGTCGGGTTGTTCGGGTAGTTGAGGAACATCAGCTTCGCCCTGGCGGCGACCTCGGAGGGGATCGCGCCGAGGTCGGGCACGAAGCCCAGCTCGGGAACCAGTGGCAGCAGCTCCGGGGTCGCTTCGGCGAGGATCGGGCCGCCGGTGTAGACCGGGTAGCCGGGGTCGGCGGCGAGGGCGACGTCGCCGGGGTTGAGGAAGGCGAAGCAAAGGTTGTAGATGCACTCCTTGGCGCCGATCGCCGGAATCACCTCGCTGCCGGGGTCGATCTCGACCCCGAAGCGGCGGTCGTAGAACTCGGCGAAGCCCTGGCGGAAGTCGTCGCGGCCGCGGTTGCTGGGGTACTGGTGGGTGGCCGGGTCGCCGACCGCGGACTGCATCGCCTTGACGACGTAGTCGTAGGTCGGCTGGTCGGGATCGCCGATCCCGAGGCTGATCACGTCGATGCCGGCGGCGCGCTTGTCGGCGATCCGTTTCTCCAGCTCGGCGAAGAGATACGGAGGGATTGCCTGCAGGCGGTTTGAGGGTTCTGCGATCGCCACGGGCGCGGAAATCTATTCGTCTGGCTCGCCGAGCGCCTTGACGAGCTCCGGCGAGAGCTCGCCGGCGTAGACCGGCTCGGCCCAGCCGTTCAGCCGCACCGCTAGGTCCTCGCCGATCTCGACCTCGAGCTCGCCGCCGTCGAGCTCGACGACGATCGGGCTGGCAGCGCCGCGCAGGAAGGCGGTGATCGCGGCGCCGCTGGCGCCGGTCCCCGAGGAGAGCGTCTCCCCCACCCCGCGCTCGAAGATCCGCGCCCGGACCCGGCTGCCGTCGATCGCCAGGAAGCTGACGTTGGTGCGGTTCGGGAACAGCTCGTGGCCTTCGATCCCGGGTCCGATCTCGCCCAGGTCGAGGTCCTCGAGCTCCTCGCCGACGACGATCGCGCACTGCGGGTTGCCGATCGAGACGTGCTGGAACTCCCACTCCCGCCCGGCGGCGCTGAGCGTGCCGCGGCCGTCCTCCCCGCCCGATGGGACGTCCTTGGAGGTCGTCGAGGCGCTGCCCATGTCGACCGAGCAGGTCAGCTCGCCGGTGATCGTCGGCCGGATCGGCCCGGCGACGGTCCTGATCGCGAACTCGTCGGCGTCGGTCCAGCCGTGGCGGCGTAGGTAGAGGATCGCCTCGCGAGCGCCATTCCCGGACAGCTCCGCCTCGGAGCCATCGGGGTTGAAGATCCGCAGATCGGCGACGAACTCGGGGTCATCGCTGCGCGAGAGCAGCAGCACCCCGTCCCCACCGACCCCGAAATGAGGGTCGCAGAGCCACTCGACCCGCTTTTCGGTCAGCTCCCAGGGGAGCCGGTCGGCCTCGACGATCAGGTAGTCGTTGCCCAGCGCCTGCCACTTTTCGAACTTCAAGACCTTCCTTCCGGTTGCAGGAGATTGCTAATGCGCAAGCCGACCTCGCGGTCGCTGAGGTCGGTGCGGTCGATTATCCGAAGGTTGGGGATCTTGCGCATCCAGGTCAGCTGGCGACGGGCGTAGTTGCGCGAGCGCTGCTGCATCGTCGCGACGTCGCCGGCCAGCAGCTCGTCGAAGCCGAGGGCCTTGCGGGCGGTGCGGCCGGGGCCGAGGGCGTCGGCGCGACGGACCTCCTCGATGGCCTCGGCGGCGACGATCGCCTCGGTGCGGGCGTCGATCCGCTCGTAGAGCCGCTGGCGGTCCATGTCGAGCCCGAAGATCGCCGTCGGGTGGCGGGTCTCGGGCGACCACAGCTCCGACTCGGTGGATTCGGGGGGCGCCTTGCGCAGCGAGAGGTCGGCGAGCGCCGCCCGCAGGTAGAGGCCGGTGCCGCCGACCACGATCGGGCGGCGCCCCGCCGCCAGGGCGGCGTCGACCTCGGCGTGGGCGAGAGCCATGTAGTCGCCGACGTTGAAGTCGGCGGTGACCGGCACGAACTCGAGCAGGCGGTGCTCGAGCCGGGCCCGCTGGTCGGCGTCGGCGACGCCGGTCAGGGTGCCCAGCCCCTCGTAGACCTGCAGGGCGTCGCAGTTGATCGCCACCGGGTCCTCGCCCCGCTCGCGCAGCAGCTCCGCCAGCTCGACGGCGACGCCGGTCTTCCCCACCCCGGTGGGGCCGAAGATGCCGAGGACCCTCAAGAAGCGCGGCTCAGGAGCCGCTCGCTGCCGCTGAGGGTCTGCGAGGTGGCGCTCTCGATCGTCACCTCGACCAGATCGCCGGCGGCCGCGGTGCCCTCGAAGTTGACCGCCTTGTTGTGGCGGGTGCGGCCGCGCAGCCTGGTCTGGTCGGTGCGGCTGGAGCCCTCGACCAGCACCTCCATGGTGCGGCCGACGAAGCGCTGCGCGCGTTCGCTGGCGCGGCGCTGGACCAGCTCGACCAGCCGTTCCATGCGCTCGACCTTGACCGGGTGCGGCAGCTGCCCCTCCATCGTCGCCGCCTCGGTTTCCCGCCGCGGCGAGAAGATGAAGGTGAAGGCGCCGTCGTAGCCGACCTCCTCGACGACCTCCATCGTCTCCTCGAAGTCGGCCTCGGTCTCGCCGGGGAAGCCGACGATGATGTCGGTGGTGATCGCGCAGTCGGGGACGTGCTCGCGGATCAGCGCCACCCGGTCCATGTAGCGCTGACGGTCGTAGGTTCGCCGCATCCGTTTGAGGATCGCGCTGGAGCCCGACTGCAGCGGCAGGTGGATCTGCTCGCAGAGCGCCGGCAGCTCGGCGTGGGCCCGGATCACGTCCTCCTTCATGTCCTTCGGGTGCGGGCTCGTGTAGCGGATCCGCTCGATCCCCTCGATCGCGTCGACACGGGCGAGCAGCTCCGAGAAGCCGATCCGGCTCTCTTTCGGGAGGTCGCGCCCGTAGCTGTTGACGTTCTGGCCCAGCAGCGTCACCTCGCGGACGCCGTCGGCGGCCAGTGCCTCCGCCTCGAGGATCAGCTCGGCCGGATCGCGACTGACCTCGCGGCCCCGGGTCGAGGGGACGATGCAGTAGGAGCAGCGGCAGTTGCAGCCCTGGGAGATCTGCAGCCAGCCCTGGAACTCGCGCTCGCGCCGGGTCGGCAGGTGGCCGGAGAAGTCCTCGAACTCGAAGTAGCCCTGCGCGGTCAGCGAGTCGGAGGTGAGGAACTCGGCCAGCTTGTGGATCTGGCCGGGCCCGAAGGCGACGTCGACGAACGGGAACCGCTCGAAGACCTCCTCCTTGACCGACTGCGCCCAGCAGCCGCCGACGCCGACGACGCGCTCCGGGTCTTCCGTCTTCAGCCGCTTCGCCTCGCCGAGATGGGCGATGAAGCGGCTGTCGGCCGACTCCCGGATCGAGCAGGTGTTGAAGAGGATCAGGTCCGCCTCTTCCCGGCTCGCCGCCTCGTCGTAGCCCAGCGAAGCCAGCATCCCCCGCATCCGCTCGGAGTCATGCACGTTCATCTGGCACCCGAAGGTGGTGACGTGGAAAGTCTTCATGCGCCTTCAGAGTACTGACGGCGCGATAGCAAGCAGATCGGTGGACGCAGGGAGCGAAGCGTGCTCTGCACGTGAGCGACCGAGGACTCCGAGATGCGCCGCTAGCGCACCGTCAGTACACCTTCCATGCCGGCTTCGCGGTGTCCCGGGACGGTGCAGAAGAAGGTGTAGGTGCCGGCGGCGAGGTCGGCTTCGACCGAAGCTTCGCTTTCGGTGATGACTTCGGTGGCGGCGATCTCTTTGCCGCTCTCGTCTTCGATCGCAACGTCGTGTTCGAGCGGGGCGGGGTTGTCGAAGTCGATCGTGACTTTGCCCGGTTTGCTGGTCAGCTCGGTCGTGTCGTAGGCGATCTGAGCCGGATCCGCGGCGAGCCGCAGGGTGCCGCCGGGACCTTGCGCTTCGCCCCCGCCTTCCTGCACCTCGCCTTCGACTTCGCCCTCGCCTTCGCCGGGCTGGCTGGCATCGCCGGAGCCTTCGGCTTCCGCGGCTTCCCCGGCCTGGGCGTCCTCGGCGTCGGCTTCGAACTCTTCGTTCGCTATCTCGTTCTCGGCCGCTTTCGCCTGTTCCTCGTCCTGCGCGTGGAGGACGGAGAAGGTGGTCGCGCCGATCGCGAGGATCGCGAACCAGGCGATCACAGCCGGGAACGCCCGGCCCGGAAAGTTCTTGACTTTCAGGCCGAGAAAGCTGAAGACCACGGCCGAGACGGCCAGGCCGATGCCAAAGATGTAGAAGAGGAGCTCGTTGCCGTGCATGACGAAGGGGGCGGAACTCTATCCGTCAGGACGACTCCGCGGCAGTCTGAGATCAGGCGGCCTGCGCCTCCGGCACCGGGGGCGGCACAGCCGTGTCTTCAGCCTGCTCGCCGTCGATCCCGAGAGCGGCCCGAACCTTGCCTTCGATCTCAGCGGCCAGCTCCGGGTTGTCGACCAGGAACTGCTTGGCGTTGTTGCGGCCCTGGCCGAGACGGACCTCCCCGTAGGAGAAGAACGAGCCCGATTTCTGGACCAGGTCCTGCTCCATTCCGAAGTCGAGCAGACCGCCCTCGCGGGAGATGCCTTCGCCGTACTCGATGTCGAATTCGGCCTGGCGGAACGGCGCCGCGACCTTGTTCTTGACGACTTTGACCCGGACCCGATTGCCGACCGCCTCGGTCCCTTCTTTGAGGGTCTCGATGCGGCGGATGTCGAGCCGCTGCGAGGAGTAGAACTTCAGCGCCCGGCCGCCCGGCTGGGTCTCCGGCGAGCCGAACTGGACGCCGACTTTTTCGCGGATCTGGTTGGTGAAGATGCAGACCGTCTTGGTGCGGTTGAGGCTGCCGGCCAGTTTCCGCAGCGCCTGCGACATCAGCCGCGCCTGCAGGCCGACCGTGGTGTCGCCGATCTGGCCGTCGAGCTCCGCTTTCGGGGTCAGCGCCGCCACCGAGTCGATCGCGACCACGTCGACCGCGCCGGAGGCGATCAGCCGGTCGGCGATCTGCAGCGCCTGCTCGCCGTAGTCGGGCTGGGAGACGAGCAGTTCGTCGGTGTCGACGCCGATCGCCCGCGAGTAGACGGGGTCGATCGAGTGCTCGGTGTCGATGAAGGCGCAGACGCCGCCCAGCGCCTGGGCCTCGGCGATGATGTGGTTGACGAGCGTCGTCTTACCCGAGGACTCGGGGCCGAAGATCTCGACGATACGGCCGCGCGGCACGCCGCCGATACCGAGCGCCAAGTCGAGTGCCAGCGCCCCGGTCGGGATCGCCTCGACCTTGACGGTGCCCTTGTCGCCAAGCCGCATCAGCGAGCCCTCGCCGAACTCCTTGTGGATGCCGACCACAGCCGACTCCAGCGCCGCGTCCTTGGCTTTGGCCTCCTTGGCCGAAGCGTCCTTCAAGTTCACCTTCTTGTCCGCCATCTCAATCACCTCACTGCTGCCCCGCTCCGGGCAGCTCGACTTGGGCCATAGGGACGTAGCGCGCACCCTCTAGCTGGAGTTCAGAACGGTAGAGCGTCAACCGGACGCCATAGAAGGCCCGCGAGGGGCCTGGAGGAAGCTCTTCGGGCGGGTTCTCGATCCGCATCGGCCGCCGCGATCCGCGTCCCTCGGGACGCACCCGGGCGACGGTCACATGCGGCCAGAAGGCCCGCTTCTCCGGCTCGTAGAGCCGCTCGGCGACAAGCAGCTCGCTGAGCCGCGCCTGTATCGCCTCGGTCCCCGGAGAGAGCGCCGGCAGGGCAAAGACACGGGGGCGCCGCGGCGGCCGCGCGACCGGGTCGCCGAGCTCCACCAGGGGCGCGGCCCCGGCGCATTCCTCGACCGCCGCCGCCACCCGCGCGACGTCCTTCTCCGGCCGGTAGCCGAGAAAGGCCAGGGTGACGTGGAGGAACTCGGGTCGCACCGGCCGCAGCGCCGGATCGGCCAGCGCCTCCTCCCCCCACTCCCCTAGCTCGCCTCGGATCCCCTCGGGGAGATCAAGCGCCACGAACATGCGGGCCCGTGGGCTTTTCAGTCGCTCTTTCGCCATGGCGGCGACGCTACGCGGCCGCGGTGCGCGTCTCAACACCAGCCTGTGCCAATTTCGCCCGGACTTCCGCGCGAAACCGTGCCGCCTACAGCGGCGGCTCGGCGCCGCCGAGCAGGTTCCGCAGCAGGTGCATGCCGACCAGGGCCGAGCGTTCGCGGACGTCGGCCCGACCACCGGGGATGACCGGGTCGCGGGCGATCGCGGTGCCGTCGGCGAGGCGGGCGTTGAAGCAGACGTAGCCGACCGGCTTCTCCTCGCTGCCGCCGCCGGGGCCGGCGATGCCGGTGATCGAGACGGCGACGTCGGCGCCGAAGCGGTCCAGGGCCCCGAGCGCCATCGCCTCGGCGACCTCGGGCGAGACGGCGCCGTGGCGCTCGATCAGGGCCGGGTCGACGCCGAGCAGCTCGGCCTTGGCCTCGTTCGAGTAGGAGACGACGCTGCCGGCCATGTAGGCGGAGGCGCCGGGGCGATCGGTGATTCGGGCCGCCAGCAGGCCGCCGCTGCAGGACTCGGCGAGGCCCAGCCGGTGGCCCTGCAGGAGGCGCGCCACCTGCGAGTCGATCGTCTCGCCGTCGAGGCTGAAGAGGTGACGCTCGTGACGCTCGGCGAGGCCGCTGCGCACGGCGTCGGCGACCGCTGCCGCCTCGTCGCGGTAACGGACGTCGATCTCGATCTCGCCGCGCCGCAGACAGGTGGTGATCTCGACCGAATCCAGGTCCACCCCCTCCGCCTCGATCTCGCGCAGGCTCTTGGCGATTTCCGACTCCGGCGTCCCGAACATTCGCAGCGTGTAGCCGTGCAACGGCGTCGCCCGGGCCAGGATCTCGCGGACCGGCTCGGTGGCGACCGCTTCGGGCCACATCGGCTGCAGCTCGCGCGGCGGGCCGGGCAGCACGACCACGACCCGCTCGCCCGCCGGGACCACCAGCCCCGGGGCGGTCCCCACCGGGTCCAGCGGCGTCGCCCCGACCGGCACCATCGCCTGCTTGCGGTTGGCCTCGCGAAGCGCCACCGGGTCGGTGTCGAAGCGGCGTGCGAAGCGGCGCAGGATCTCGTCGATCTTCGCCTCCATCCCCTCGTCCAGGACCATCTCGCGGCCGGCGAAGCGGGCAACCACCTCGGCGGTGAGGTCGTCGGCGGTCGGTCCCAGGCCGCCGCTGGTGACGATCAGGTCCATACCCTCCTCGGCCAGGAAGCGCAGCGCCGCGGTCAGGTCGACGGGACGGTCGGCGACGACGACGATGTGGGCGACCTCGACCCCGGCCTCGGCCAGCTGTTCGGACAGCCAGGGGCCGTTGGCATCGGCGATCCGACCGGTGAGGACCTCCGTCCCGGTAACGACGATGCCGGCTCGGATCACGTGCAGGTCGGCCGTTCGCCTTCGGGGATCTCGCCGAGACGGCCGCCGCGGTCGATCTCATACCCGACCGGGCTCGAGCTGGCGGGAATCTGGGCCCGCTTGCCGTCGACCGTCATCTCGATCTCCCCGTTGCCCATCGCGATCGTGAAGCTACCGGACCGGTACGGCCCCGCCTCTTCCCCTGCGTAGAGGATCTGGCCGTTGACGAGCGGGGCGCCATCACCGCCCAGCAGGCAGACCCAGACTTCCGCGGTCGCCCGCAGCCGCAGCGACAGTCCCGGCTTCGCGGCCGTGGCCGGCTTGGCCTGATCGCCGCGGTCAGCCGCCGGTCGTTCCTGCCGGTCGCCGGCGGTCGGCGACGGAGACTCATCGCCACCGCTGGATAGCCCGATGGCGAGGAGGACCGCGATCAGCGCCGCGGAGACCAGCACGGCCAGCAGCCAGGGCGGCAAGCTCGGCAACCGCCGCCGCCGCGCCGAAGCGAGAGGCTTTGGATCGACCCGGGGCAGCCGTTCGGCGGGGACGGCGCCCCCGCTGCGGCGGCGGTGCTGTTCGGCGAGGCGCTCGGCGTCGAGGCCGAGGTAGGAGGCGTAGGTGCGGACGAAGCTGCGGGCGTAGGCATCGCCCGGCAGCAGGCCCCATTCCTCGTTCTCGATCGCGCGCAGATAGCGAACGCGGATCTTCGTCGCCGCCTCGACCTCGGAAAGATCGATTTTGCGACGATTTCGGGCCTCTCTCAGCGTTGCGCCAACGCCATCGTCCACGCCCACATTGTTGCCGTTCCGGCCTCGCAAGCGTGCAAGAAGCGGTTACTGGGGGTCCGCGTCCGCCTCGACGGCGACCGGCTCAGGGGGCGGCTCGCCACCGACCGGGGGCAAAACGCGGGCCAGGTCGGCCTGGGTGATCAGCACCTGCCGCGGTTTCGAGCCCTCGTAGCCGGAGATGACACCGCGGCGCTCGAGCATGTCGATCAGGCGCCCGGCGCGGGTGTAGCCGACACGGAGGCGGCGCTGGATCATCGAGACCGAGGCGGTTTCGGTCTGGACGACCAGCCGGATCGCCTCGTCGAGCAAATCGTCGCTGTCGGGGTCGAAGTCCCCGTCTCCCCCCTCCCCCTCGGGATCCTCGTGGCTCTCCAGCAGCTCGTCCTCGAATTCCGGTTCGCCCTGCTTGGCCCAGTGGTCGGTGATCCTGGCGATCTCGTCCTCGGTTATGAAGGCGCCCTGGACGCGCGCCATCTTCGAGGTGCCGGCGCCGCGGAAGAGCATGTCGCCCTGGCCTAGCAGGGCCTCGGCCCCACCCTGGTCGAGGATCACCCGCGAGTCGGTCTGCGAGGAGACCGCGAAGGCGATCCGGGCCGGGATGTTGACCTTGATCGTGCCGGTGATGATGTCCGTCGAGGGCCGCTGCGTCGCCAGCACCAGGTGGATCCCGGTCGCGCGCGACTTCTGGGCGAGGCGGATGATCGAGTCCTCGACTTCGGCCGGGGCGACCATCATCAGGTCCGCGAGCTCGTCGATCACGCAGAGGATGTGCGGCAGCGGCGCTTCCCCGTTCTTGGCCCGGGCCCGGTTCAGCTCGGCGAGGTTGCGCGTGCGGGCCTGGCCCATCACGCCGTAGCGGGTCTCCATCTCGCCGATCAGGTTGGCGAGGACGTTGGCGGCGAGCCTCGGCGAGGTGACCACCGGCGTCAGCAGGTGCGGGACGTTCTCGTAGTGGTTGAGCTCGACCTGCTTGGGGTCGACGAGAACGAGGCGGACCTCGTTCGGGGAGGCCTGCATGAGGATCGAGGAGAGGATCGCGTTGATGCAGCCGGACTTGCCCGAGCCGGTGGTGCCGGCGACCAGCACGTGCGGCATCTTCGCCAGATCGGTCCAGACCGCGTTGCCGTCGATCCCCTTGCCGAGCCAGGCGACCAGCGGCGAGGTCTTCTCGGGCCGCCCCGCGTAGATGTCGCCGAGCCGGACCATGCGGCGGCGGCTGTTCGGAACCTCGACCCCGACGGCCTGCTTGCCGGGGATCGGAGCGAGGATGCGGATGTCGGTCGAGGCCAGCGCGTAGGCGAGGTCGTTGGCCAGCTCGGTGACTTTCTTCACCTTGGTGCCGGGCGCCAGCCGCAGCTCGAAGCGGGAGACGTGGGGACCGCTGACGACGCCGATGATCTTCGCCTCGACGCCAAAGTGACCGAGCGTCTCGACCAGTTTGCGCCCGACCGCCTGCTGGTCGCGCGGGTCGGGGCCTTTGTCGCCCTTGCCCCGTTCCAGGACCCTGCCCGAGGGCGGCCGGTAGTCGATCTCGTCCGACATCGTGACCCCGCGCAGGTTGCCGGCCGGGGTCAGCCGCGGCTGCTCGCCGGTCGGCGGCTCGACCGGTTCGACGGCCTCCTGCTCGGTCGTTTCCGCCTCCTCGACCTCGTCCTCGAAGCCATCGGCAACCACGGTTTCGTCCTCGGAGCCGTCCGCCTCCTCGGCGTCGGCGGCGATCGCGATCGTCGGCTCGAAGTCGTCGTCCTCCTCCGGGTAGCTGCTCATCACGTCGGTCGGGCCGGCCTCGGTCTCGGCACTCGCCCACGG
>CBIHMQ010000050.1:0-10509 GCA_966211075.1 uncultured bacterium | reverse complement strand
AGGCGCTCGAGGAGACCAACGAGTCGGTGATCTCGCACCGCGTCAACGACATCCTCCGGGTCCTCACCTCGATCAGCGTGATCGTCCTGCCGCTGACCCTGATCGCCAGCATCTGGGGCATGAACGTCGGCGTCCCCGGCGAAGGGGACGAGACCGACTTCTACGTGATCGTCGGCGGCCTGCTGCTCGTCTTCCTCGCGATGGCTGTGTACTTCCGCCGCCGCCGCTGGCTCTGAGCGGCTTCCATAGGATGGGTCGCCCGTGGCAAATTTCCGCATCTGGGCGCCCTGGCGCCTCGCCTACGTGAAGGACGCGTCCAAGGACAACGAGGAGGAGTGCATCTTCTGCGCCAAGCCGGCCGCGGGAGATGACGAGGCGAACCTGATCGTCCACCGCGGCGAGCGGGCCTTCGTGATCCTCAACCTCTTTCCCTACACCAACGGCCACCTGATGGTCGCCCCCTTCGAGCACATCGGGGCGCTGCAGGAGATCCCCGCCGAGACGGTGGCGGAGATGATGGCGCTGGCGCAGCGGGCAATGAGCCGGCTCGAGGAGGTCTACGAGCCCCACGGCTACAACGTCGGCTTCAACCAGGGTCGGGTCGCCGGGGCCGGGGTCGAGCACCACATCCACCTGCACGTCGTGCCGCGCTGGGCCGGGGACAACAACTTCATGCCGGTGATCGCCGACACCAAAGTGATGCCGCAGTCGATCGAGCAGAGCTACGCAGCGTTGAAGGGAGCGTTTTGAGCGAGCAGGCACCGCTGGCCCCGGCCGGCATTTTCAAGGCCTACGACATCCGGGGCCTCCATGGGTCGGAGATGGACGAGACGACCGCGCACGCGATCGGGCGGGCCTTCGCCCGGGTGCTGGCGCGGCTGCGCGGCAAGCAGACTTCGAAGCTGCGGGTCGGGCTCGGCCGCGACATGCGGTTGAGCGCGCCGGCGATGGCAGCGGCGCTGCGCGACGGGCTGATCTCCGAGGGCGCCACCGTGCTCGACGCCGGCATGGTCGCGACCGAGGTTCTCTACCACCTGGTCGGCTCGCGGGAGCTGGACGGCGGCGCGATGGTGACCGCCTCCCACAACCCCAAGGCCTACACCGGCGTCAAGCTCGTCCGCGAGGGGGCGCTGCCGCTCTCCGGTGACGCCGGGATCGGCGACGTCAAGGCCGAGATCGAGGCCGGGCTCGGCCGCGCCCCGGGCGGCGGCGCCTTCGAGGAGGTAGACGTCTGGGAGGAGTTCCGCGCCCACGCCATGTCCTTCATCGACCCCGCCAACGTCAAGCCGATGAAGGTGGTCGTCGACGGCGGCAACGGAATGGGCGGGCCGATGGTCGGGCCGATCCTCGAGAAGCTGCCGCTGCGGCTGGAGGAGATGTACTTCACGCCGAACGGCGAGTTCCCCGACCACGAGCCGAACCCGCTGCTGGAGGAGAACCGGCAAATGATCATGGAGCGGGTCCGCGAGAGCGGCGCCGACCTCGGGATCGCTTGGGACGGCGATGCCGACCGTTGCTTCTTCATCGACGGCAGCGGCGAGTTCTGCGACGGCGACTTCATCTGCGCGCTGCTGGCCCGCTCGGTGCTGAAGCGCAACCCGGGCGCGACGATCCTCTACGACCCGCGCTCGAGCCGGGCGGTGCCGGACCTGGTCGCCGCCGAGGGCGGGCGCTCCGACCTCTCTCGGGTCGGCCACGCCTTCTTCAAGGCGCGGATGCGCGAGGAGAACGCCGCCTTCGGCGGCGAGGTCTCCGGCCACTACTACTTCCGCGACTTCTGGAACGCCGACTCGGGGACGATCCCGGCGCTGCTGGTCCTGGAGCTGCTCTCGCTCGACGGCCGCAGCCTCGGCGATCTGATCGACGAGTTCCGCTCCAAGTACTTCATCTCCGGCGAGATCAACTCCGAGGTGGCAGACGGGGCGGCGAAGATGGAGGAGATCGCGGCGCGGTACTCGGATGGCGAGATCACCCGCCTCGACGGGATCTCGGTCGACTACGACGAGTGGCACTTCAACGTGCGCCCCTCCAACACCGAGCCGCTGCTGCGCCTCAACCTCGAGTCGCTGGTCTCGCGCGCCGACATGGAGCGGCGCCGCGACGAGGTTCTCGGCCTGATCCGGGCGTGACCGAGCTGACCCCGGAGGCGGCGCTGGAGCAGGCCGCCCTCGCCGGCATCCACCGCCTGCAGGTGCCGACCCCGTTCGCGGTGGGGCGGGTCAACTGCTACCTGATCGAGGACGAGCCGCTGACCCTGGTCGACACCGGGCCCAATTCCGGCAAGGCGCTCGACGAGCTCGGCGCCCAGCTCGGCGCCCGCGGCCACGCGATCGACGACATCGAGCTGGTCATCGTCACCCACCAGCACATCGACCACCTCGGCCTGGTCGAGATCGTCGTCGAGCACTCCGGCGCCGCGGTGGCGGCGCTCGGCCTGGCGGCGAAGCGCCTCGCCGACTTCAGCGAGGACGCCGAGGCCGACGACGCCTTCGCGGTCGAGCTGATGCTCCGCAACGGCATCCCCGAGGAAGTGACGGTGGCGCTGCGCAGCGTCTCGCGCAGCTTCCGCAGCTGGGGCTCCCACGTCGGGGTGACGCGGCCACTTGAGCATGGCGAGACGATGAGCTTCCGCGACCGCAACCTCGAAGTCCTCCACCGCCCCGGCCACAGCCCATCCGACACCGTCTTCTGGGACGAGCGGCGGCGGATCCTGATCGCCGCCGATCACCTTCTCCCCCACATCTCCTCCAACCCGCTGATCTCGCGACCGCTCGACGGCTCGAGCGAGCGCGTCCAGGCCCTTGCCACATACATCGAGTCGCTGCGCAGGACGCGGGAGATGCCGGCCGAGATCGTCCTCCCCGGCCACGGCGACCCGGTCACCGACCACGTCGCCCTGATCGACTCCCGCCTGGCCGGCCACGAGCGCCGCAAGGAGAAGATCTACAAGCTGATCGCCGAGGGCGAGCCGCGAACCGGCTACGAGCTGGCCCAGTCGATCTGGGGCAACGTCGCGGTGACCCAGGCGTTCCTGACGCTTTCCGAGGTGATTGGCCACACCGACCTGCTCGTCAACGAGGGGCGGATCCGGGAAGCGGGCGACGGCGCCGTCGTGCGGTACGAAGCGACCTGAGGGGCCTGCGGCGCCCCCCGCGACCCGTCGAGTTCAGCCCCGGTTCGGAGAGCCGGTCACCCGCGAGCCGTCCGGCGGCCAGGTGTCGACGTCCCAATGCTGCTCGACCTGCGGCTTGGAGAAGAAGGCGATCACCCGCAGCTCCTCGGAGCCGGTGCTGCGGAGGTCGTGCGAGGTGCCTTCGGTGAGCACGAACACGTCACCGGGCTTGACAGGCTTGGCGCCGTCGTCGAGGAGCAGCTCGCCCTGGCCGGAGAGGATGAACTGAGTCTCCTCGGCCGTGTCGACGTGCTTGCCCAGGCGCTCGCCGGCCGGGATCGCGAAGTAGATCGTCGCGGATTGCTCCGCGTCTTTGCCGCCGTAGGCGAAGAACCCACCGGTCCAGGCGACTTCGTCGCTGGCACTGGACCTCAACTCGGTCGTCTCGACCTCGGACACGTTGACGACGTCCATCGATCCTCCCTGCTCGTTGTCCGGCGTCTCCTCGCCGCTGAGGCCCGCGAGCCTTCCACCGCGCCGACCGGCCCGTCAAGTCGGCTCGTACACCCGGCCAGTGGGCGCGGCGGAGGGATCGGACTCTTCCGTCCGCTGCGGTGCTCGTGGATAGGATCGCCGCATCGAGGGCGCGGTGGCGCCGAAGTCGACGGAACGGGAGCGTGAGAGGACAGTGCGAGTGAGCCGGCTGATCGGTACCGCCCTAACGACCCTGACCCTGTCGGCGGCGGCGGTAGACGCCGCCGCCGCCGCGACGCCGTTCACGGCAGGATCGGGGGCCCGGCCCTCGGTGGCGGTCGGGCCGGACGGCAGCGGACACGTGGTCTGGGAGGCGGGTGGCGCCGACGCCAAGGTGGGCTACTGCCGCATCGCCCCCGGGGAGAGCTCCTGCAACCGCGCCGAGCTGCTCGACTTCGGCACCGCCGGGAACGCCAGCGCCGCCGGCCGAGCCCAGGCGTTCGTCTCCGCGTCGAACGAAGTCGTCGTGACCGCCGGCTGCCACCAGTGCCCCAGCGGCGATACCGGGAACAAGACCTTCCGCTGGACCTCGGTCGGCGACGGCGCCTTCGGGTCGGCCCTGCAGATCGGCGCGGGGCCGGCGGTCAACGGCTTCGGAACGCTGCTGTTCGGCCTCGGCCAGACCTACGTCGGCACCAGCGCCTCGCGCGTCAAGGCGGCCTCGCCGTCGGGCGGCGACGGCGTCCAGTTCGCGACCGGCGGCCTCTTCTCGTTCGGGTCGGAGGTCGACAGCGTGCCGCTGCCCGGGACGGTGAGGCTGGTCGCGGTCGCCAACGACCTGACCGTCGTCAAGTACGGCGTCTACGACGCCGCCGGCCCGCACACCGCGACGACGATCAACAACCCCGTCAACTGGGATGTCGACAAGACCCTCGAAGCTCCCGAGCTGGACAACAGCCAGACGGCGCTGAACAGCGGCCCGAACGGACTCTTCCTCACCTATCTCAGCGACGTCGGCACCGACCTCCGCGTCGGCATGCGTCGCTTCGACTCGGTCGCGAACGTCTTCGGCAGCCCGTCTTACATCGAGGGCGGCGATCCGCTCGACGACAGCATCCAGGAGCCGGACAGCTTCCAGGACCCTGCCGGACGGATCCACGTCGTCTGGGACTCACGCAGCAAAGACGGCCGGCTCCGCTACACGGTCAGCGGCACGGACGGAGGCGGCTTCAGCGCCGTCGCCAACCTCGCCGGCGGCGAGCGCTTCACCGAGCCGGAGGTGGCGGCGGGCGCCGACGGACGCGGCTTTGCCGTTTGGACGGGCTCGGCCGGGGCCGTCCGGGTGGTGCCGCTCGACCCGCAGTCAGAGCCGGCCGGGTCTTCGCCATCCGGCTCCGGCGGCTCTTCCGGCCCCGGCGGCTCTTCCGGCGGCGCTACCGGTTCAAGGCCCGACACCACCACCCCGACGGTGAAAGGCGCAACGATCGGCAGCCGCGCCCTGCGCCCCGGCCAGGGGACCGATTTCCGCTTCACCTCAAGCGAGGCCGGCCAGGCGGTTCTGACGATCGAAAAGCGGTTCAGTGGCCTGAAGGCCAACGGCAAGCCGAAAGCCGGGAAGGCGGCGAACAAGCCCTGTCGGCCGCGGACCAGGAAGCGCCTGCGGGCGCTGCGCCGCCAGGCCGACAGCCCGCGTGCCTACCGCAAGCTGCTGCGCAAGCGCAGCTGCCGCGGCTGGCGGAAGGTCGGCGAGATTCGCCAGTGGGTCCGGCCGGGCGTCAACACGATCGCCTTCGACGGCCGGGTGGCCGGCCGGAAGCTCGGCCGAGGCGCATACCGGGCCCGGCTCGTGGTCACCGACTCCGCGGGCCATGCCTCGCGCACGGAGACGTTGAGCTTCCGGGTCGTCGGAAAATAGATGACGATGATCCGGACTTGAAGGCACCAGCGCCGCCAGGAGAAGAGCTACGAGCTGGCTCGTACGAGGCGACCTGAGGAACGTTTTACTTCGCCTTTACGCCCAATGGGGCGAAAGGCCCATCGACTGCCGGGGCGGCCAGGGCGATGCTGCTGGCATGTCGATCTCAGCCACGCAGCCCATCAATCCAGAAGAGTCGCGCCTGCGCGCGCCAAACCCCGTTCCCCGCGTCATCCTCACCCGCGAGGGTGAGCTGGCGATGCGGGCCGAGCTGGAGCGGATGCGGGAGCGGCTCGACGGCGAGTTCACGGCGCGGCTGCGGGAAGCGCGCGGCTTCGGCGGCTCGCACGACAACGACGAATACCTCCAGATCAAGGAGGAGGAAGCCATCCTGGCCTCCCGGATTCGCCAGCTCGAGAGCCTCCTGGACTCGGCCGAGGTCGTCGACGACACCTCCGCCACCGGGGGAGCCGCGGCGATCGGATCGCTCGTCGAGGTCAAGAACACCGGATCGGGCAGGGTCCGCGAGCATCGGATCACCGGCGGCTTCGAGCCGGTCGAGGCCGGCGACGTCTCGGCGAACTCGCCGGTCGGCCAGGCGCTGCTGGGCCGCTCGCCCGGCGAGCAGGTCGAGGTCGAGCTGCCGAACGGCCGCACCGCGGTCCTCGAGGTCGTCGCGGTGAGGTCGGCCGCCAATCCCTCCTAGGGCTCGACCAAGCCGCGCTTGATCGCGTAGCGGGTCAGTTCCACCCGGTTTCGCATCCCCAGCTTCTCGAGGATGTTGTCGCGGTGCCGGTTGACCGTCGCCTTGGCAATCACCAGCGTCGCGGCGATCTCGTCGCTGGTCAGGCCCTCGGCGATCAGCTTCGTCACCTCCAGCTCGCGCGGGGTGAGCGGGTCGGTCGGGGTCTCTTCGCCGCGGGCGGCTCGCTCCAGGTAGTCCCTGACGAGGGCCGAGGCGGCCGCCGGGTAGATGAACGGCTCGCCGCGGAGGGCCGCCCGGCAGGCCTCGATCAGGTCGTGGTTGGCGGAGGACTTGAGGACGTACCCGGAGGACCCGGCTTTGAGGGCCTCGAAGAAGTACTGCTCGGAGTCGTGGACCGAGAGCATCAGCGTGCGCAGCTCGGGCCGGCGCTGGCGGATCTCGGCGGCGACCTGGAGCCCGGTCAGGCGCGGCATCGAGACATCGAGAACGGCGAGATCGAGGTCCTCGCGCAGCGCCAGTTCGAGCGCCTGGGCGCCGTCGCCCGCCTCGGTGACGACGCTGAGGTCCGGGGCCGACTCGAGGACGAGCTTGAGGCCGCCCCTGACCAGCTCATGGTCGTCGGCGAGGAGGATGCGCGCGGTCAGCGGAACGGGCATCTCACTCACCGGCCTCGATTGGGATCTCGAGGACGACCGCGGTGCCGCCCTCGGGGCCCGGCCCGATCGAGAGGCGACCCCCGGCCAGCAGCGCCCGCTCCCGCATCCCTTCGATCCCGATCGTCTCGCCGCTCAGGTCCGCCGGCATCCCGGTGCCGTTGTCGACGACCTCGAGGCGGAGGTTGTCGCCGTTCCCGCGCAGGCGGATCCGGCAGTGGTCGGCGCCGGAGTGACGGAGGACGTTGGTCAGGGCCTCCTGGGCGACGCGGTAGACGACCAGCTCGACGTCTTCGGGCAGCTTCGACAGCTCCCCTAGGTCGCGTTCGACCCGGATGCCGCTCTGCCTGGCGACGCGGGCGCAGAGCGCGATCAGCGCATTGACCAGCCCCAGGTCGTCGAGGGCCTCGGGCCGCAGCTCCCGCGAGATCCGCCGGATCTCGTCGAGCGTGTCGTGCAGCTGGGCGGCAAGGGCGGCCATGTCGGCGCGATCCGCCGGGGAGTCGGCCGCGGCGGATCGCTCGATCTCCAGCGCCACGGCGGTCAGGGTCTGGCCCGCCTCGTCGTGCAGGGCCTGGGCGATGCGGCGGCGCTCGCGCTCCTGGGCAAGCAGGGCCGCTCGCGCCCCCGCCCGCCGCTCCGCGCGCAACCGCGCCAGCATCTCGTTGAAGGCGTCGGCGAGCGCCGCCAGCTCGGGCGTCTCGTCGGAGGGGTCGACCGTGATCGGCCGGTCCTCGGCGAGATCGACCTCGCGCAGCTTGCCGGCGAAACGGGTCAGCGGCGCGAGGGTGCGGCGGACGTTGACGACGTTCAGGGCCAGGAGGACGAAGAAGGCCCCTACGAGCACGGCGAGCTCACCGGCGCGGATCGGCGCGCTGACGGTCACCGGGGTGACGATCAACAGCACCAGGACCAATGCCAGCAGGGCCGTGCTCGACAGCAGGGCCCGCTCCACCACGGTCAGGCGTCGAGGACGCCGGCGGGGCGACGGTCTCATCAGCTCCTTTCGTTTTAGCCGCCTTGGATCTCTGAGATCGTCGCATCCAGCGCCTCGCGCAGGTTGCCGGCCGGGTCGCTCGCATAGAGCGGCCCCCGGCCGTCGTCCAGCAGGGTCGAAGCCATCGCCATTCCCTTGACGCCGTGAGGGCCGGCATCCCTGAGCACGCGGGCGAGCTCTTCGAGGCGATCGATGTTCGGCCTCACCCGTAGATGGCGGAAGGGGAGCATCGAGGGACCGACGAGCCGGCGCGGGTCGCCAGCGGCGAACTCGACCAGATCGTCGATCCCGCCAGCGATCCGCTCCCTCCCCCGGGAGCTCGCAAGCTGTTCGGCCCGGAGCGCCAGCTCCGGGCCGGCGGCGGGGTCGATCCCCCGCGCGAGGTCGCGATCGAGCCTGAGGCGCCGCAGGAAGACCCGGGCGCGCAGCCAGGGCCCGGCCTTGACCTTCTCGCGCTGCTGACGATCCGGTTCTGCGGTCGTGACCGGGGACACGGCTCCGAGCTCCTTTCCATCTCGCGGTTCCTCTGAGAGGAGGATCGCCCCGAAACCAGCCCGCGACCATGGGTCTAAATGCTCAATTGCGGAGTTGAGCTTTCGCCCCATGGCAACACCCCTACACGGCTGGGACATTGGGCTCATGCCCATCACGCTTGGAACATCCGCGATCCACGGAACCTCCGGCGAAGCCCTCATGCAAGCGATGGACCGCGCCCTCGCCGTGCTGGGCAGCGGCGTCACCGTCGCCTTGCTGATCGTCGGCATGGTGGGCTCCTGAAGCGGAGAACGCCATGTGCCCTTGCGTGTACCCTTGGGCCATGGTCGAGCGAAACCGCCGTATCAACGTAACTCTTGAGCCGGACTACGCACGGAAGCTCGCCAGCCTGGCGGAGCGCACGCATGTTCAGGAGGGGACGCTTGCTCGCTCCCTTCTCTCCAGCGCGCTTGACGAAGCCGATCCCGATGCCTCGCGGATCACTGAAATCCTCGACGGGATCCCGGGGGCCTGGGAGCGGGCGCAGGAGTCGATTGAGCAGGCTCGACTCGGCGAAACGGTGCCGCTCTCCGAGCTGTAGTCGATGCCGACGATCGAGGTCACGCGCCTGGCGCGTGACGAGCTTCGTGGGCTGATCAAGAGTCGTCAGCTTCCGGACGACACCCGGGAGCGGGTTTCGCGGGCGCTGGTCACGCTGGAGGAGTTCCCACGGGCTGGCAAGCAGCTCTCGGGCCTCTGGCGGGATTGCCGAGCGCTGATCGGACCCTGGGGTTGGCTGATCGTCGTCTACATGTACGTCGAGAGCGAGGATCGAATCGTCGTCATTGCCTTCCACGACGCGCGGACATCCGACTCCGCCATTGCTCTCGCTCGAACCTGAGCCCTAGCTCTCTGGGCCGCCACTCAGATACTCGGCGATCTCGGATATCTGGCCGGCTGGGTCGAGGGTCAGGAAGAGGGCGCCGCGGAGCTCGAGGCCGGTGGCTCGCTCGATGTTCTCGGCGGCGATGGATTGGGAGTCGGGGTCGACGAAGAGGCGGGAGCACTCCATGGTCAGGTCGGGGTATTCGCGGAGCTCGGCTTCGTAGCGGGTGCGGAGGGATTCGAGGCCGTGTAGGACGGTGGAGCCGTCGCGGAAGACGAGGTCGGTGGCGTAGAGGGAGAAGTAGGTCTCCAGGTCTCGCCGGTTCCAGGCGTCGACGTAGTTGGCGTAGAAGGCCTTCAAGCCGGCGGCGTCGAGGTCTGCCATGGCGGCCGATGGTAGTTGCGTCGGGCGAGCGAGTGCGAAGACCGCGACGCGGCTAGCCCTGCAGGGTGACGAGGCGGGGCTCGGTCAGCTCCCGGACCGCGTAGGCCGGGCCCTCGCGGGTGTTGCCGGAGTCCTTGACGCCGCCGTAGGGCATCTGGTCCGCACGGTAGGCGGGGAACTCGTTGATCATGATGCCGCCGAACTCGAGGGTCTTGGCGGCTTGGAGGGCTCTACCTAGGTCGCGGGTGAAGACGCCCGCCTGGAGGCCGAAGCGGGAGTCGTTGGCCATCGCCAGGCCCTCCTCGAAGGTCGGGAAGGTGTGGATGGTGGCCACTGGGCCGAAGGCCTCTTCGCACCAGAGCTTCGAATCTTTGGGGGCGTTGCGGAGGAGGGTTGGGGCTAGGCAGCGGTCCTCGTCGACCAGGGTGCCGCCGGTGAGGAGGTCGGCGCCGGCGGCTACGGCCTCGTCGATCCAAGACTTGACACGATCGCGGTCCGCGGGGGTGATCAGGGGGCCGACGTCAGTCGCCGGGTCGAGGGGGTCGCCGACGACGAGACGCTCGGTGTTGGCAACGAGGCGGTCGGTGAAGGGCTCGGCGATCGACTCGTGGACGAGGATGCGCTGGATCGAGATGCAGACCTGGCCGGCGTGGGCGAAGGCGTGGAGCTTGGCCTTGTCGGCCGCTTGCTCCCAGTCGCCGTCGTCGTTGACGACGAGCGGGGCGTTGGAGCCGAGCTCGAGGTTGACCTTCTTCTCGGGCGCCCGGCTGCGGATCCCCCACCCCACCTTGGCCGAGCCGGTGAAGGTGATCGCCCGCACCAGAGGGTGCTCGACGAGGGCGTTGCCGACTTCCTCCCCCGGTCCCGGGACGACGTTGAGCCAGCCGTCGGGAAGGCCCGCGTCGACG
>CBIHMQ010000049.1:0-10691 GCA_966211075.1 uncultured bacterium | reverse complement strand
CCGCGTAGCCCCGTTTGTTGGAGGATTTGCGGAGGGTGGTGCCTCCGACAGCGATCACGTCCGGGGCGGAGGCCGGGTTCGAGGCGCCGTAGCCGGAATCCCCGCTCGCGAACAGGACCGGGATGGCGGCGTCGAAGTTCCATTTGTATCCCGTCTCGCCGGCGAACTCGATCCCGCCCCAGCTGTTGGTGATCACGTCGGGTTGGAGTTTCGCCGCGGATTTCACCGCTTCGTTCAGGTCTTCGATGCTGGGGCTGTTCGCCTCGACCAGTACCACGCGACAGTATGGGCAGCTCGCGGCGACCATCTGGATGTCGAGGGCCGCCTCCAGCGCCCAGCCCCCGCCTCCTAACACCGTTTCCGCCGCCTGAGGGTAGTTTTTCGCTTCGCCTTTCTGGTTTAACTTCGTCACCTGTACGAAGGGGGGCAACCCATACTGTTCCCGGTAGGTGTCGACATCGCCCTGCGCGTTGGGATAGTCGTAGGCAACGACGATCGCGACCGTCCGTTCGCTGTACCCGAGCTGCCATTCCGGCAGCTGCGGCAGGTCGTAAGCATCTTGAATGTCGGCGGGGGCGTAGCCTCCTCCCACCCCGCTGCCTTCCAGGCTCGGCCCGACTGCCGGTTTGTTGTTCGGTTTCGTCGGCACGACGGCGGCGAGGCAGGACATCGTCGTCTTGGTCGCCGGCGGGCAGATCGCGTACGGACGCCGGCCCGAGGGATCGGGCGAGTAGGGCTCGACGGTGCTCCTCGCGCGCTTGCCGTTAGCCGCCTTTGCGGTGAAGCCACGCAGGCTCTTCGCGAGCTGGGAACGCTCCGCTGCCGCGGCGCCTCCCGCCATCCTGTTCTTCTTGGCCGAAGCAGGGGACGCGATTGGTCCGATCGCGACCACGAGAAGCAGGAGGGTCAATCCAATCGACGCTAGCCTTGGCCGGTTCCCGTTTGTACCGTGCGGCATCCTGCGGCTCCCTGCGGTCGGTCGAGACATAGCATCGGCTCCGTATCTGTGTTGATAGGGCTGCGCCACGCGCACGACGAGTGGACTCGCGCATCCCCGATTCCCTGTGTGCAGAGCCTTGCGCCTACCCGTCCCCTTTGGCGCGGCCATGCTGGCCGAAGCAGCAGTGCTCTACCGGCCAGTTTTTCCCGCCTCCAACTCCCGCAGCCGGAGGACGGCTTCGATCTCGGCGGCGTGAGTGTCGATCGACTGGCCGATCAGCTCCTCCGCCTCGCGGAGGCGATTGGTGACCGTGTGGCGTTTTACTCCCAGGGCCGCTGCGGTCGAGGAGACGTTCCGGGTCGCGGCGAAATAGGCGCGGAGCGTCCGCTGCAGTGTCTCGCCCCGCTCCCGATCCGCGCTGAGGGGAACGAGGTAGATCTGGTGCAGCGAGCGCGCGAGGACATCGTCCTGCAGGAGCGTCGCCAGCAGCGCGACGTCGCCGTAGCGGACCGGCTGGCGCTCGGTCCTCTGGGCTACGAAGAACGCCGCCTTCGCCTGGCGATGGGTCAGGCGCCAGCCCTGCAGGCCCGCCGCCGGCTCGCCGAGGGAATAGAACGACCCGAGCCCGAGAAACGGGCTCAACGCTTCCCTGATCGCCTCCGGCTCGGCAGGTGCCTTGCCCGCGATCCAGGCCCAGACGACGTCGTCGGCGAGGCGGACAATCAGGACACGACGGTCGAGTGCCGCCGCGACCTTGCGGATCGGGTCGGCGACCTCCTGTCCGACCGCCACCAGGCCGGTGTGGACGTGGTCGAACTCGTAGCCGAAATCAGCGATGTCGAGTGGCTCGCCCGCCAGTAGACGTTCGATGCGGTCGGCCCGGCGCTGCTCGGTCGAGGCAAGCCGGTTCCGGCTCTCGCGCGCGAATTCCTCACTGACCTCCAGGAGCAGGCGGTCGAGCACCACCATGTGCCCCCGCAGCAACGGTCGCAGCAGGGCGCCTTCCAGCAGGCCTTTGTCGACTTCCTGGAGGAGAAAATCACCGACCGCCGCATACCCCGCAAGGTAGCGGCGCAGCACGTTGTCGATCCTGCGCCCGAGGCGCGCGGCCATCCGCGCCTGCGCCAGCAGCGCGGGCGGAGGCGGCGGCGCCCGCTCCTCCCCGGCCTCGAGCGCGGCGAGCGCGTAGTCGAGCGCGGGCGGGAGCGCGGCGCGAAGGCCTTCCCGGTAGACCGGGTCGGCGTCCAACGCATCGGGGATGGCAAAGATGCGCTGTTCCATAGCTTCTTCCAGCTCGGGGCGGCGCTTCTCCAGCGCCGCCCGCAGCGAGCCGCGGCTGACTTCCCCTGGCACGCGATTCCCCATCCAAGCGACCTCCCCATTCGCTCCCCGCCGCCGAGCCGGAAGAGGCGTCGGGTTCCCCGGTCAGGACCAAATGTACAGGGATTTCCTTAAACAGGATCGCGATCTTTCGTTTCAGAATTTTTGCTTCTCTTTCGGAATTTTCCCCTTCACAGGCAATCCGCCTGACGCCGCAAGCGCCGTTAAGCCGCTTCGCGGCTGAGGCTGGCGGCCTCGGCGGCACCCAGGTAGGGCGCCAGGATGAACTCGGCGAAGTCGGGGAGAAGCTCGGGGAGGCGCTCGGCTTCGCCGGCGCCGACCTTGCGGGAGGCGAGCGAAGCGAGGGCGCCGAGGACCGTCTCCTCGGTCGAGTCCGGCAGCTTGCGATCGCTGGCGGAGCGCTCATCGCGGCCCTGGGCCAGGAAGGGTTCGACGGCGTCGACCGCGGCCCGGTAGCGGGCGGCGACGGCCGGGCCGGCGCTGGTCGACTCGACCAAGCAGAGCCGGGCCAGGTCGGGCTCGGCGGCGAAGAACTCGAGGATCGCGCGGGCCACGGCGATCGCCCGATGGGGCCAGTCGCCCTCCCCCCCCGCCGCCTCGGCGCCCAGTTCGTGGACGTGGCCGGCAACGACCTCGAAGGCGGCCAGGAAGCACTCCTCCTTGCCGTCGAAGTTGGCGTAGAAGACGCGCCGGGAGACATGGGCGGCCTTGGTGATGTGGGTGATCGTGACGGCGTTGTAGCCGTGCTCGGCGACCGCCGTGGCGAGACCGGCGATCAGACGCTCGCGCTGGTTGTGGGCAACCTGCTCGCGGCTGAAGCCATGGCGACCCGCGGGGAGCGGGCCGAGCTCGTCGGTCGCCATAGCGCTAGCCGGCGCTGAGGGCGCCGGCCTCGGCCGCCGCCTTCTCTTCGCCGACGTACGGACGGAGGACGAACTCGAGCGTCTCCGGCAGCAGCGCCCGCAGCTTCTCGGTTTCGCCGCCGATCAGGCGCTGGTTGACAACCCACATGACGCCACCCATCAGCGTGTCCTCGAGCGTCTCCGGCAGCTGGTCGCGCCGAGGGTTGAGCTCCCGTCCCGGCTTCAGGAGGGGCGCGAACTGCTTCATCGCCGCTTCCTGGCGCCGCGCCGCCTCCGGCCCGGCGGTCGAAGCCTCGGCCAGGCAGGCGCGGGCCACGTTCGGGTAGGCGGCGATCACCTCGAACAGCGCTCCCAGCCCGGCGGCTACCTTGTCCGGCCACTCGGGCTCGCGGTCGTAGGCTTCCTTCACCCGGCCGGTCAGCACCTCGACCGCTTCGCCGAGCAGGGCGAGGAAGACCGCTTCCTTGTCGTCGAAGCTCTTGTAGAAGGTCGCGTAGCCGACCTTGGCGCGGCGGACGATCATCTCGATCGTGGTCGCCTGGTAGCCCTGCTCGGCGACGAGGTCGGCGGTCGCTTCGAGGATCCGCCGGCGCTGGTCGGCGGCGGCGCCGTCGCGACTCACCGGTTCGGGGCCGGGAGGCTGCCGAGAAGCCTTTCCTGGCAGGGCTCGCACCACTTCAGGATAGCGCGGGTTCCCATTGGTACCGATGTAGTACGTCGGATTATCAATCGTTCCCAAACATGGACTACAGTACCTCGGAGTGGATCAGCGGCGCACACTCCGGGCAGTCCGGTCGTGGGACGAAGCCCTTCCCGAGCGCGACCCGGCCGCGGCGATCCAGGAGGCGATGCTGCTGACCGCGGGCGCACTCGGCTACGAGGCAGCGACGCTGCAGGAGGTCGCCGAGCGGGCCGGCGTCAGCCGCGCCCAGTTCCAACGCCACTTCGGGAGCCGCGAGGAGTGCTTCGCGGCCGCCTACGAGGCCGCCGCCGAGCGCCTCGTCGAGGACGTCCTCGAGGCCGGCCGCGAAGCGCCGAGCTGGCGCCTCGGCCTGCGCGCCGCCCTCGCCGAGCTGCTCCGCTTCGTCGCCGAGCAGCCGCTGCTGGCGAAAGCGCTGATCCTCGAGGTCCGCGCGGCTCGAGGCAACGCCTGGGTGGCGCACCAGCAGATGGTCGACCGCCTCGTCACCGCGATCGACAGCGCGCGCGAGCAGCCCGGCGCCCTCCCCTCCTCCTCGCCGATGACCGCCGGCTTCATGGTCGGCGCGATCGAGGAATCGATCGCCATGGAGATCGGCGCCGGCCGCGCCGCCGAGGCCCAGCACCTGCTGCCGGACCTCACCCACCTCGTCGTCCTCAACTACTTCGGCGAGGACGAGGCCTGGCTGGAGCTGCGCCCCGAGGCGGAGACCGGCTAGCGCTTCGATTAGTTCTCGCGGGCGACCTTGGCCGCGGCCTCGCTGCCCAGATAAGGGGTCAGCGTGAACTCGACCAGGTCGGGGAGGAGCGTCTCCAGCTCTTCGGCTTTGCCGGCGATGATGCGGCGGGAGATCAGCGAGACCATGCCGCCGACCAGGGCCTCCTCGGTGGTCGGCGAGAGGCGGGAGAGGACTTCGGGCGAGCGGCCCTCGCGGCCGCTCTGGAAGTAGGGGACGAAGCTCTGGATCGCGGCGTCGTAGCGCTCGACCACGACCGGGCCGGCGACCAGCGCCTCGACCATGCAGAGGCGCGCCAGGTTGGGCTCGGCGGCGAGGAAGTGGAGCATCGCGCCGATCCCGGCCTTGACCGCGTGCGGCCAGTCGTCCTCCTCG
This sequence comes from uncultured bacterium, assembly GCA_966211075.1. Classification (GTDB taxonomy): domain Bacteria; phylum Actinomycetota; class Thermoleophilia; order Solirubrobacterales; family 70-9; genus VAYN01. Next base: position 5,736 of record CBIHMQ010000049.1, on the reverse strand, counting down.
TCGAAGGCCTGGGCGACCCGCTCGCGCAGCTCCGCCATCACCGTGTCGTAAGCGGCGACGAAGCACTCGTCCTTGCTGGCGAAGTGCTCGTAGAAGGTGCGGCGGGAGACGGCCGCGTGGCGGGTGATGTGGGCGATCGTGGTGCCCGCGTAGCCGTTCTCGGCGATCGCCTCGGCGAGGCCGGCGATCAACCGCTCGCGCTGATTGTGGGCGACGAACTCGCGCGGCAGGCCGTGCCGCCCCGGGGGGAGGCGGGCAAGCTCGGGCGGGTACTCCGGTGCGGACTCGACGGACGGATCGGCGGGATCGACGGCCACGGAGCGACGATACCGGTCGGGGGGTCTTGAGTCGTTGTTCAGCTCTTCCAAGGCGGCCTCCATTCCCAGGTACGGCATCACCGCCGCCGACATCAGCTGCGGAACGATGGTGTGCAGGTCGTCGATGTCGCCACGCACGACCTTGGCGTAGAGCTGGCCGTAGGCGGACCCGGCCAGCGCCTCGGCGGTCGTGTGCGGCACCGACTCGGGGTCGTCCATCTCCTTGCGACCGGCGTCGATCAGCCCGGCCAGCACCCGCATGGTCATGTCCCGTCGGGCCCGGGCGGCGTCCCCGGCGGCCAGCACCTCGACCGCGAAGGTTGCCCGGTTGGGGTCGTGGCAGAGCGAACCGACCACCTCGTAGGCGACGGCGCGAAGACGGTCGGGCCAGTACTTCTCGCTCTCATAAGCGCGAGTCAGCGCCAGCATGCACTCCTCGTTCATCTCCTGCCAGGTGGTCAGGAAACCGTCGTACTTGCCGCGAAAATGGCGGTCGAAGGCGGTCCGGTCAAGCCCCGCCTTCTCGACGATCATCTCGATCGAGGTCTCCATGTAGCCCCGTTCGGCGCCGACCTCGATCAGGGCCTCGATCAGCCGCGCCCGCTCCGAAGAGGGAACGGTTCGAGTCTCGGTCTCGAGCACTAGGTCATGGGACCACCAGTCCCTGCCTTCGACTTATCCCGCGGGGGCTGATTCGTGCTCCGCCACCGCCCGCTTGGCTACCTCCGCGCCGAGATACGGGGTGAGCGAGAACTCCACCAACTCGGGAAGCAGCTCCTCGATCTGCTCCGTCTGTCCCATGATGATGCGCTGGTAGATGATCCAGAAGATGCCGCCGATGATCGTCTCCTCGAGCGTCTCCGGCAGCTGCTCGCCGTGCGGGGAGCTCTTGCGGCCCATCCGGAAGAGCGGCACGAAGGCCTGGATCGAGCGCTCGTAGCGCTCGACCGCGGCCGGGCCGGCGGAGAGTGCCTCGACGATGCAGGTTCGAGCCAGGGCCGGCTCGCTGGCGACGTAGTGAAGGAAGGCGGAGAGGCCGGCGTCGACCCGGGCGGGCCAGCTATCGACCTTGCTGGCGGCATCGACGACCCGCCGCAGAGCCTCCTTGACCGCGAACTCCGAGGCGGCCAGGAAGCAGTCCTCCTTGGAGGAGAAGTTCTCGTAGAAGGTGTTGCGGGCGATCCCGGCGCGGCGGACGATGTCGGCGACGGTGACGGCCCGGTAGCCCTTCTCGACGGTCTCCTCGGCCAGTGCCGAGATGATGCGCGCCCGTTGATGCTGGGCGATGAACTCTTTGGGAAGGGGATGCCGCCCGGGGGGAGGCCGCATCGTAGACGCGTGTTCGGCCACGAACGCCAGAGTACCTTGAGCGTCCGCTCATGCCAAGACTGGACGCTGGACCTGCATACCGCTACAGTACCGAAGCCCAGACAACCGGTTCCCTTAATCGAGTCAGAAAGGGCTCAGATGGGCAAGCAAGCCGAAACCAAGGTCCTGGCAGGGGCTGAGGGGACCGGCATTGACAGCGCCCCGGCACTCAAACTGGTGACCTCGCCGAAGCGGCAGATAATTCTCGACGGCATGCTGGAAGCGGCAGGAGCGGAGGGGTACGAGCACACCTCCGTGCGGACCGTCCTGGACCGGACCGGTGTCTACCGGCAGGCTTTCTACGACAACTTCGCCGACAAGGACGACTGCTACCTGCAGTCCTTCGAGGCTGGGGTCGAGCGCCTCGAAGCGCTGGCCCTGAAGGCGGCGGCGCGGGAGACGACCTGGCAGGGACAGCTGCGCGCCGGGCTCGGCGCCCTGCTCGAGTTGCTCGACGCAGAGCCCGACTACGGCCGCGGCCTGATCGTCGAGGTTCACGCGGCCGGGCCGGAGGCGTTAGCGAAACGGGCGGCGGCGATGCAACGGGCGACCGAGTTCCTCGACCGCGCCCGGGCCGGGCTGGACGAGACCGCGGCGCCGCCGGCGATCGCCCCGGAGGGGATCGCGGCGGGCATCCACGCGGTCGTCCACTCCCGCCTCGCCGCCGGCGAGGACGACGGCTTCCGGCAGCTCCTGCCGGAGTTCATGTACTTCGCGGTGATGCCCTACTTCGGGGCCGAGGCCGCCAACGAGGCGATGGAAGCGGCGAAAGCCGCCCTATAGCCGCTCGACGTTGTCGGCGGCGAAGCCGCGGGTGACGCCGCGGAAGTCGAGGACCAGCGGCGCCACGGCGGCGACGCGCTCGTAGTCGACGTCGGGGTGGGCGGTGACGATCGCCGCCAGGTCGGCGCTGGCGAGACCCTCCTCGAGGTCGACCGAGGCGAGGCCGTGGCCGCGCAGCTCCGGGACGTGGGCGTCGTGGTAGGCGACGTCGGCACCGAGGTCCTGGAGGCGGCCGATGATCTTCAGCGCCGGGGACTCGCGGGTGTCGCCGATGCCGCCCTTGTAACTGGCGCCGAGGACGAGGATGCGGGAGCCGTTGACCGGCTTGCCGGCCTGGTTGAGGGCGCGCTCGATGCGCTCCACGCAGAAGGCCGGCTGGGCCTGGTTGACCTTGCCGGCGAGCTCGATGAACTCGGGGTAGAAGTCGTGCTGGCGGGCCTTGAAGGCGAGGTAGAAGGGGTCGACCGGGAGGCAGTGGCCGCCCATCCCCGGGCCGGGGTCGAAGCGCATGAACCCGAACGGCTTGGTCGAGGCGGCGTCGATCACCTCCCAGACGTCGATCCCGAGCCGGTCGCAGAGCTGGGCCAGCTCGTTGACGAGGGCGATGTTGACGGAGCGGAAGATGTTCTCCAGCAGCTTCGCCAGCTCGGCCGCCTCGGGCGTGGAGAGGACGATCACCTCGTCGCAGATCTCGGCGTAGAGGGCGCGGGCGCGCTCGGCGCAGGCGGGAGTGAGGCCACCGACCAGCTTCGGGGTGGTGCGGACGGTGAAATCGGTGCGGCCGGGGTCGATCCGCTCCGGCGAGAAGGCGAGGTGGAAGTCGGTGCCGGCGCCGAGCCCGGAGCCCTCGAGGATCGGCAGCAGCCGCTCGCGGGTCGTCCCCGGGTAGGTGGTCGACTCGAGCACGACCAGCTGGCCGGCGCGCAGCACGCCCGCCAGCGACTCTGCGGCGTCGACGAGGTAGGTGAGATCGGGCTCGCGGGAGTTGCTGAGCGGGGTCGGGACGCAGACGATCACCGCCTCGCAGGCGGCCAGGTCGGCGTACTGGGCGGTGGCGCGGAGGCGCTCGGCGAGGGGCGCCAGGGCCGCGTCGGGAACGTCCTCGATGTAGCTCTCCCCGCGGCCGAGAGCCTCGACCTTGGCGGCGTCGGCGTCGAGCCCGACCACCTGGTGACCCGCCTCGGCGAAGGCGACGGCGAGGGGAAGGCCGACGTAGCCCAGCCCGACGATCCCGATCTGCATCGGCTCAATATATGGCGGTTGGACAGGTCGGCTTTCCTGCCCTACGCTGAATGGAATGGATTCATCGGTCCCGGATCCAGCGTCTCGGTCGAGTTCCACCCCTGCGCTGACCCGAACTTACGCCGTGCGCTCCGAGCGCGAGCGGCTGCTGGAGGCGATGGTGCGCGTCGCCGCCGCGAAGGGCTACGAGGCGACCACGGTCGCCGACGTGGTCGAGGTGGCCACGGTTCCCCGGGAGACCTTCGACTCGATGTTCGCCAGCAAGGACGAGTGCTTCCTGGAGGCCTACGACGCGGTCATCGACGTCCTCGTCGCCCACGTCTCCGCCGCCTTCGAGAGCACCGTCGGCCAGCCCTGGCCGGACCGGATCGCGGCAGCGCTGCGGGCCCTGGTCGACCTGCTCTCGGCCGAGGCGGACATCGCCCGGATGGCGATGGTCGAGGTGACCGCGGTCGGCGAGGACGCCCGGATCCGCTACCGCTCCGCGCTCGGCCGCTTCACCTACTTCCTCGAGGAAGGCCGGCGGATCTCCCCGCAGGGCGACGAGCTGCCGGCCGACACCGCCGGCTTCGCGATCGGCGGCGCCACCTCGATGATCTTCGACGAGATCCGCGCCGGCCGCGGGCCGGAACTGCGCCGCATCCTCCCCGACCTGGTCTTCGCGGTGCTGATGCCCTACCTCGGCCCGGAAGCGGCCGAGGACGAGATGCGCCGGGTCGCCGGCGAGCCTTAGCTCTCGCTGAACGCGAGGGGCTGGCGGTCGGCCCAGGGGCGGGCGTCTTCGAGCTGGGCGGCGAGGCGAATCAGGGTCGTCTCGTCGAAGGGGGCGCCGGTCAGCATCGTCCCGACCGGGAGGCCCTCGGCGGACCAGTGCAGGGGTAGCGAGATCGCCGGCTGGCCGGTGACGTTGCCGAAGGCGGTGAAGGAGACCGAGGCGACGGTCTCGAGGACGGGGGCCTCGGGGGCGGCGTGCTGGGCGGCGAGGACGGAGCCGGCGAGCGGCGGCAGGATCGCCGAGGTCGGGGTGAGGAGGACGTCGAAGTCGCGGCCCCAGCGGGCGACCTCGCGGCGCGAGAGCATCTCCAGCTTGCGGACCGCGAGGACGTACTCGTAGGCGTTGACCCGCTGGGTGGCGGCCTCGTAGCCGTTGCGGTTGTGGGGCTCGACCTTCTCCCAGTCGACGCCCTCGTAGTCGGCGAGACCGCCGGAGGTCATCGTCACGAAGGAGCCGATCAGCTCCTCGGAGACGGTCGGCACCTCGGTCTCGACGATCTCGTGGCCGAGCTCGGCGAGCAGCTGGGCGGCGGCGCGGGCAGCCTCGACGCAGGCCGGGTCGGTGGGGATCCCGAGCGGCGCCTCGGCCATCAGGCCGATGCGGAGCCGGCCGGGGTCGGCGCCGACCTCCTCGGCGTAGGGACGGGCCGGCGGCAGGGCGTTGTTCCAGGCGAGGGGGTCGGGTCCCGCCATCGCGTCGAGCGTGACGGCGGTGTCGGCGACGGTGCGGGTGACGGCGCCCTCGACGACGGCGCCCATCCAGCTCTGGGCGAGGCGGGGGATGCGACCGCGGCTGGTTTTCAGGCCGACCAGGCCGGTGTAGGCGGCGGGGATGCGGATCGAGCCGCCGCCGTCGTTGGCGTGGGCGATCGGGAAGAGGCCGCCGGCGACCGCGGCGGAGGCACCGCCCGAGGAGCCGCCGGAGGAGCGCTCCAGGTCCCAGGGATTGCGGGTGATCCCGTAGCGGCTGTTCTCGGCGACGGTGAGCGGGCCGAACTCGGGCGTGTTGGTGCGGCCACAGAGCACGAAGCCGGCGCGGCGCAGCGCCTCGATGACCGGCTCACTCTCCTCGCTGGGGCCCTCCGGGGCGCCGTTCGACCCGTAGGTGACGGGCCAGCCGGCGACCGGGGTGAGGTCCTTGATCGGGATCGGGACGCCGAGGACGGGCGGCGTCTCGCCCCCGGCGGCGGGCGTTTAGTCGGCCGCGCGGGCGGCGGCCCGGGCGGCCGCGGCGTCGCGCCCGCCGATCGCG
>CBIHMQ010000048.1:0-11173 GCA_966211075.1 uncultured bacterium | reverse complement strand
GGGCCAGCTTCTCGGGGTGGCGCAGCAGCCGCTCGAAGGTCCAGGCCAGCGAAGAGGAGGTCGGGCCGTCGGTCAGCAGCGTCATCAGTTCGTCGCGGAGGTCGCTCTCGCTCATCTCCTCGCCGTCCTCGTAGCGGGCGAAGACCAGCATCGAGACGATGTCCGTGCGGCCCTGGTCGCCTTCGGCGCGGCGCCGCCGGACCTCCGCCATCAGCTCCTCTTCGACCGGCGCCATGGCGCTCCGGAAGCGGCGGCTGCGCGAGACCCAGCGCGGCCCGAAGAGAAACAGCCGGTTCATCTGCGCGGGGTCGTTCATCGCCTCGGTCAGCTCGGTCAGAAGCCCCCGCAGGCGGTCGAGGCGGCCCTCCTCGTCCGGCCCGAAGACCGCCCGCATCACCACCTCCTGGGTGATCGCCTGCATCCGCGGCCACAGCTCGAAGGGCTCGCCGACCGGCCAGCGGCCCACCTCGCGGCGCGCCACCTCGGCCATCATCGCCGCGTCGGCGTCGATGCTCTGGCGGTGGAAGGGCGGCAGCATCAGCTTGCGGCGCTTCATGTGCTCCGGTTCTTCGAGCAGCATCACCGAGCGCGGCCCCAGCACCGGTTCCAGCATCGGGTTGGCGGTGTCGACGCCGACCTTTTCGCCGGCGGTGAAGATCGTTTTGACGTCCTCGGGGTCGCAGAGCAGCACCCAGTCGCCCCAGTGGAGGATGCGCAGGGTGAAGATGTCGCCGTAGCGGCGCTGGCAGCGCTCCATGAAGGCGAGCGGGCGCTGCATCCAGCCGATCGCCTGCAAAGCGCGCGGCATCGACGGGCCGGGCGGCAGGGTCAAGCCGCGTCCCCCCGGGTCCCGGCGGCGAGCTCGTCCATCAGCCTGTCCTCCTCGCGGCAGGTGGCGGCGATCAGCAGGTCGAAGAGGTTGGCGGTGAAGTCCTCGGGCAGCTCGGCCTGGGCGCCGCGGTCGAGGTAGCGCTGGCGGACGATCGCGACCCGGTCCGGCTGCATCATCGGAATCTCGTGGGCGCTCTTGTAGAGAGCGACTTCGCGGCAGATCTCGAAGCGTTCGCCGAGCAAGCGGGCGATCTCGTCGTCGATCGCGTCGAGGCGGCGGCGGAAGGGCTCGAGGCCGCTCACGCGATCGCCTCCCCGGGTGCGGTCGTCTTTTGTGGCGCTATCCGGGACAAAGGACGACCGCGCTCTTCGAGCAGGCCCGCCGCGAAGGCATAGCTGCAGGGGGCGAGGACCGGCAGCGAGTAGCCGCCCTCCTGGATCACGCAGACCGGCAGGCCGGGCGCGGCGAGGAGGCGGCCGACCTCGGCGAAGATCTCCGGCGAGAAGGCCCAGGAGCCGTGCGGGTCGCCGGCGACGGTGTCGTAGCCGAGCGAGACGACCAGCGCCTCGGCGTCGGCGGCGAGGGCCTCGACCGAGGCCGCGACCTCGTCCAGGTAGGTGACGGCGTCGGGGCTGCCGGCGAAGGCGACCGCGCGTTCGCCGCGGGCCCGCGGCAGCACCGTCCGCGGCGCCACGTTGGTGACCGGGGAGGCGTGCAGGGAGTGCAGGGTCGCGTCCTCCATCCCCTCGACCAGGACCGAGGTCCCGTTCGGGTAGTGGAGGTCGAGGTCGAGGATCCCAACCGGCCCGATCCCGGCCTCGCGCAGGGTCCGGACCGCCGCGGCGGCGTTGTTGAAGTAGCAGTAGCCGCCGCAGAAGGCGGGGCCGGCGTGGTGCCCCGGCGGCCGGCACACCGCGTAGGAGAAGCGGGCGCCGGCGACGACTCGCTCGGCGGCGGCGATCGCCGTCCGCACCGCCTCGTGGGCGGCGGCGACGAGGCCGGCGCTGACCGGGATGTCGGGCTCGAGGCCGGGGGCCGACATCTCGGCGAGGACGACCGGCTGCTCCGGGCGCACCTCCCGGAGCGCCGCGAGGTAGTCCTGGTCGTGGAGGTCCTCGAGCGCCGCTTCGACCTCGGCGTCGGCCGCGTCGGCGGCGACGGCGCGGACGGCGCCGTGGCAGAGCAGGCCGCTGCGCAGCTCGGCGAGCCGGCGGTTGCTGTCCTGGCCCTCGATCAGCTGGCCGCCTTCGCGGATCCAGGGGGCGCCGTCGGCGACGTCGCGCCCGCGCCGCTGCTCGACCATCAGCAGCTCACTCACCGAGCAGCCTCCGCATCCGCGGCCCCAGGTGGGCGAAGCCGTTGCGCTCGTAGAAGCCCCGGGTGGCGGCGATCGCCTCGAAGGTCTCGCGCGGCAGGCCGACCTCGATCCGGGCGACGTCCCGCTCGCGGCAGAGCGAGGCGATCCCCTCGACCAGGCCGGCGCCGACCCCGCGGCTGCGCCCCCCGGGGTCGACCCAGAGGTCCTGGATCGTCGCGTAGACGCCCGGCACGTGGATCGCCCGCTGCCAGCTGGCACTGAGCACGCCGACCATCGCGCCGTCCTCGGCCTCGGCGACCAGCAGCGAGCCGGCCTCGCGTGCGGCCAGCAGCGCCTCGACCTCGCCGCGCAGCTCCTCCGGGCTCGGCTTGCGACCTCCGAGCTCGTCGAGCAGCGCCTCGACCGCGGCGGCGAAGGCGGCGACGTCGTCGGCGCCCGCCTCGCGGACCCGCCAGCCGGGGCCGGCCGTGGCCGCCCGGGCCGCCGCCCGGTCCTCGGTCGGGGCCGCCTCGGTCATCGTGCCCCCGCCACCTCGCCGCTCGGCTCCAGCTCGACGCTCCAGGCCGTCTCGGCCTCGCTGCCGGTCACGGTCGCGGCGATCGCCGCCATCGGCGCCCGCGCCTTCAGCAGCAGCTCGTCGAACTCCTCCTGGGGGTCGGACTGCATGACGATCGCGCCCCCGGCCCCGATCGTGGTCCGCCCCGGCCGCATCACGATCGTGCGGATGACGATGCTGAGGTCGGTGTTGCCGTCGAGCCCGAAGTAGCCGATCGAGCCCGAGTAGACGCCGCGTGCCTCGCGCTCGATGTCGTCGATGATCTCCATCGTCCGCTCCTTCGGGGCACCGGTCATCGAGCCGCCGGGGAAGCAGTGGCGCACGCACTCGACGGCGCTGCGGCCGGCTTCCAGGTCGCCCTCGATCGTCGAGACCAGCTGGTGCACGGTCGCGTAGGGCTCGACCGTCATCAGGCCGGGGACGCGGACGCTGTCGACGTCGCAGACGCGGCCGATGTCGTTGCGCAGCAGGTCGACGATCATCAGGTGCTCGGCCTGGGTCTTTTCGTCGGCGCGCAGCCATTCGCGGCGGCGCTCGTCCTCGGCGGGGTCCTCGCTGCGCGAGACCGTCCCCTTGATCGGCCGGGCCTGGACCTTGCGGTCGCGGTCGACCGAGAGGAAGCGCTCCGGCGAGGAGCTGACGATCGCCCGCTCGCCGAACTTCAGGTAGGCCGAGAAGGGCGACGGGTTGCCCCGGCGCAGCTGCCGGTAGAGCGCGAGGGGCTCGGGGCTGGCGTCGGTGGAGATCTGGTCGGTGAGGCAGACCTCATAGGACTCCCCGGCGGCCAGTTCGGCCTGGCTGCGGGCGATGTCGGAGAGGTACTGGGTCTCTCCGCGGCCGCAGCGGAAGCGGACATGGTCGGCGATCGGCTCCGGCGTGGGCGCCGGCGCGGGCGGGTCGGCGACGACGTCGGCGACCACCGCTTCGGCGGCGTCGAGCCAGGCATCGACCGCGGGGTCGTCGGGCCGGCCGAGCGCGATCAGGTGCGTCCGGCGCCCTGTGTGGTCGACGGCGACGATCCGGTTGGCGAACATCAGCATCGCGTCCGGGAGGTCGGAGCTGTGCACGTTCGGCGAGCCGCAGTCGGCCTTGCACTCGTAGCCGAGGTAGCCCACGTAGCCGCCGACCAGGCCCGGCTGCAGCGGCCCGGTCAGGGTCAGCTCGTGCTCGTGGAGGCTGCGGCCGAGCAGGTCGAAGATGGTGCCGCGCTCGACGCCGCCGCCCTCGCCGCGCTCGACCGCGACCTCGCCGGCGTCGACGTCGTAGCTGAACAGGCAGCGCTCGGCGCCGACGCTGGCGCCCATGTAGGTGTTCTGACCGAGCCACGTCGGCGCGTCGGCGCTGTCGAGCCAGAAGGCCGGGTCGGCGTCGCCGAAGAGCCGTTCGAAGACCGCCTCGGTGTCGGGCTCGCCTTCCAACGAGCGAGTGCGCAGCTCCAGACCCGATCGAGAGGCGCCCGACGCCTGGGATCGCCGGGCGCCCCCCACCGGGCTGGTGGTCCCGCGCGCCCCTGCGCGCGAGTGGCGGCGAGGATGGCCGGCCGCCAAGGCGTAGAAGTTCTCGACGATCGCCCGCCCGTACTCGGTGGCGACCGACTCGGGGTGGAACTGGACCCCCCACATCGGCCTGGTGCGGTGCTCGATGCCCATCACGACGCCGTCGTCGGCCCAGGCGACCTCCTGCCCTTCCGGGCCCATCGGCCGGGTTATCGCCAGCGAGTGGTAGCGGACCACCGAGAAGTCCTGGGGGATGCCGCGGAAGATCCCGGCGTCGCTGTGGCGGACCCGGCTGAGCCGGCCGTGCATCGGCATCGGGGCGCTGTTGACGCCGCCCTCGAGCAGGTTGCCGATCCCCTGGTGGCCGAGGCAGATGCCGAGCACCGGGATCTCGCTGTAGCGGAGGATGTCGCGGCAGACGCCGAAGTCGTGCCAGCGTTCCGGCCGCCCCGGCCCCGGCGAGAGCACGATCGCGTCGAAGTCCGAGCGCGAGAGCACCCGCCAGGAGACCGCGTCGTTGTTGACCACGACCGGCTCCTCGCCGGAGGCCGCGGCCAGCAGGTGGAAGACGTTGTACGTGTAGGAGTCGTGGTTGTCGACCAGCAGGGTGCGCATCAGGCCGCCTCCAGCCCCAGGCCGCGGATGCCCTGGTCGAGCACGGCGCCGACGACCCGTTCCACCTCGGGGGGCCGCTCCTCCTCGACGTACCAGCGGGCGAAGTGGGAGACGTAGCGGGCCAGCGGCAGCACGTCGAGCTTCTCGACCGAGCTGCGCAGGTGGCGCCGGTACATCTCCGCCTGGACCACCGCGAAGCGGTAATCGGGGTCCTCGGCGGCGACGTCGGCGGCGAGGCTGCCCCTGCCGCCGTTGTGGGCCTGGGCGCGGGCCAGGTCCCAGCCGATGCTGCTGTCCTCCCAGAGCAGTTTCTCGGGGTCGAAGTCGACCCGCTTGGTGCTCGGCTGCAGGAGGAAGTAGCCGAGCGTGACCTGCGGCGCGATCCGTCCCGGCTCGGGGTGGGCGCCGCGGACCGCCGAGCGATCCTCGTCGGCGCCGAGCTCGCCGTCCAGCCACTCGACCAGGTCGTCGACCAGCAGCGCCCCTTCCTTGCTGGAGGTGATCGTCTGCCGCTCGCGGGCGACCATGCCGTGGAAGACGTCGTGGGTCGGCGGGCCGCCGCCCTTGCGACTGGCGTAGCCGTTGCCGTTGGCGACGCCGAGGTCGTCCATCAGCTGGCGCCGGCAGGTGACGTGGGAGACCCACTCGTTGCCGCAGACCTGCAGGGAGACCATGTCGTCCAGCTCCGGCGCCGCCGCCCAGTAGGCGAGCGCCCGCATGTGCTGGGTCGGCAGCCCGTCGGCGCGGACCAGCGGCATCTCCTCGAGCTCCTCGCGCCCGGTCTCGTACATCACCATCTCGTCGCCGTAGCGCTTCACCAGCTTGCCTTCGGCGAGGCCCTGGTTGGTCAGCTCGGCGACCTCGGGCAGGAAGTCGGACTCGAAGATCACCTTGTCGAAGGCGATCCCCAGCCGGGACAGCGTCTTGCGCTGGCCGGCGATCACCCAGGCGCGGGTTTTCGACCACAGTTCCAGCGCCTCCTGGTCGCCGCTGAGGACGCGGATGATCAGCTCGTCCGCCCGGTCCTTGTAGAGCGAGGACTCGCGGGCCAGGGAGTCTTCGGCGCCGTCCTCGGCGGGACCGAGCCCGCGGCCGGAGGTGACGTAGTCGGCGTAACAGGCGCCGACGAAGTGGTCGCTCTTCTCGCCGCCCTCGGGCCATACCTGGCTGTCGCGGCCGCTCTGCACGACCCCGGCCATCGCCTCCCCCATGCTGCGGCCGACGTCGCAGATCAAGCTGCGACGTTCGACCCGGGCGCCGGCCTGCTCGAGGCTGGCCCCGATCGCGTGGCCGATCGCGAGGTTGCGGAGGTGGCCGATGTGCAGCGCCTTGGTCGTGTTGGCGCCCCAGAAGTAGACCGCGTATCCCTCGCCGGCGGCGAGGTCGGCGAGCGCGGCCCCACCCGCGTCGCCTTCCTCCAGTGCAGCCCCGACCCGTTCGACCCAACCCCGGTCCAAGCGCATCCAGACCTGGTCGCCCTCTCGCGCCACCTCGGCGACGTCGGGGTCGGCGGCGATCCGGTCCAGGGCGGCCAGCGCCTCGGCGTCCTCCCGCCAGCCCTTCACCCGCGGCACCAGCATCAGGTCGTAGCGCTCGTGCGGGCGGTACGGGGCGCGCGGCGCCCAACGCAGCCTGCCCTCGCCCTGGACGGCGCTTTCGTCGAGATGGTCGAAGAGGTTGACTCCCATAGCCCCGGTTTCCGGTCGCTGGTTTACGGATGCACCAGCCGGGGCTCGAACCCGGATCTACGGCTTACAACGCCGTCCCTTTAACCGATTAAGGCACTGGTGCGGGCTATGACACGACGCATTCAGTAACCCTTGAATGATCGATGCGCGCGGCAGCATAACAGCGTGCCTTAGGACGCGTCAAATTAATTGATTAATTGCGCTACGGCAAGGCCTTTTTCGAGGGCGCGACACCGCGGAGCTACGGCTTCCGAACGATGACGCGAGGCCGATCAGCCCCGGCCGGCGGCGAGCAGGCGGGCCAGGAAGCGCCGCGTCCCGGGGTCGCGCGGCTCGCTGAGGACCTGCTCGGCCGGTCCCAGCTCGGCGATCCGGCCTTCGTCCAGGAAGGCGACCCGGTCGGCGACCTCGCGGGCGAAGCTCATCTCGTGGGTGGCGATCAACATCGTCATCCCCTCCTCCTTGAGGTCGCGGACCGCGGCCAAAACCTCGCCGACCAGCTCCGGGTCCAGCGCGCTGGTCACCTCGTCGAGCAGCATCACCCGCGGCCGCCCGGCGAAGGCGCGGGCGATCGCGACCCGCTGCTGCTGGCCGCCGGAGAGCCCGTCGGGCCGGTCGTCCTCGCGGCCGGTGAGACCGAAGCGGCCGAGCAGCTCGCGGCCGTGCGCCTCCGCCTCGGCCCGCGAGGCGCCGTGGGCGCGGCGGGCGCCGAGGACGACGTTCTCCAGCGCGGTCAGGTGCGGGAAGAGGTTGTAGGCCTGGAAGACGAGGCCGAGGCGGCGGCGCACCGAGACCGCCGAGACGGCCGGGTCGGTGACCACCTCGCCGTCGAGGAGGACGTCGCCGTCGTCGATCTCCTCGAGCAGGTCGACGCAGCGCAGCAGGGTCGACTTGCCGGAGCCGGAGGCGCCGATCACGGCGACCGCTTCGTGCTCGGCGACGCTGAGGTCGATCCCGCGCAGTACCTCGCGCTCCCCGAAGGACTTGGTGACTTCGCGGATCTCCAGGACCGGCCCGCCCGCCGCTGGCGCGGCGTTCACCGGACCGCTCCCTCGGGCCCGCCCATCCGGTCGACTACCCGGGCAAGCGGCACCGTCACCGCCAGGTAGAGCAGGGCCGCCGCGATCAGCGGCGTGAAGTTGAAGGTCTGCCCCTGGATGATCTGAGCCCAGCGGAAGGCCTCCAGCGGGCCGAGGATCGAGACCAGGGCGACGTCCTTCTGCAGGGCGACGAAGTCATTGAGCAGCGGCGCCGCGATCCGTCGCACCGCCTGCGGGAGGATCACGTGGCGGAGCGCCTGGCCCTCGGTCAGGCCAACCGCCAGGGCGGCGTCGCGCTGGCCGCGGTGGACGGAGCGGATGCCGGCCCGGTAGACCTCGGCGACGTAAGCGCTGTAGGAGAGGCCGAGGGCGATCCCGCCCAGCACCACCCCCTCGGTGGGCAGGCCGCCCAGCATCAGGGCCGGGACGCCGAACCCGATCAGGTAGACGAGCAGGATCGTCGGGATGCCGCGAAAGAGGTCGACGTAGACAGTCGCCAGCAACCGCATCGGGAAGAGCGCCGGGCCACGGCTGGTCCGGACCAGGGCGATCGCGAGGCCGGCGACCAGCACCGCCGCCTCGACGATCACGAACAGCTTCACGTCGAGCCAGAAGCCGCCCAGCACTTCCGGGAAGGCGTCCTTGAAGACCGACCAGTTGAAGAAGGTCTCGCGGACGGTCGGCCAGCCGGGGCTGGTGAGGACCAGCGCCACCAGGCCGCCGATGACGAGCACGCTGGAGAGCGCGGCGATCGCCTGACCGCGCCGCGCCCGGCGCCGCTTGGCGGCCTCGCGTTCGAGGCGGCGATCGCTGATGACTGCGGCTTCGGACACCAGCCGCGATTCTGACCCCGGCCGGGGACGGCGCCCGCGCGAACGCGGTCACTTTCGGCCCCCATAGGGGCGCTAACAGCCCGCGCCCGCGTTAGCGCAGCAGCGGGGCCCCGGCGGCCTGGCTCATCCAGCGCTGGGTGAGCCGCTCGAGCTCGCCGGAGGAGCGGAGCTCGTCGATCGCGTCGGAGACGCAGGCGGTCAGCGGCGAGTCCTTGGCCAGCAGGGCACCCCAGCGGTCGCCGCCGGGGGCCGGGAACTGGCCGACCACGGTCGCGCTCGGGACCTGGGCGGCGGTGATGTAGAGCGCCGTCGGCAGGTCGACGACGACGGCGTCGATCGTTTCGTTCTTCAGCGCCGTGACAACGTCGTTGGAGCTGTTGAAGACCTGCGGCTGGCTGCTCGGGTCGATCTCCGCTTCGGCCGCGTCGAGGCTGGTCGTGCCAATCTGGACGCCCAGCTGGGCGTCCTGCAGGTCCGCCAGCGAGGTGGCCGCGGCGGCGCCGGAGTCCTTCAACGCCACCACCGCCTGGTTGGCCGTGTAATACGGGGCCGAGAAGTCGACGGCTTTCTCGCGCACCGGGGTGATCGAGATCTGGTTGACGTCGAAGTCGAAGTCCTTGGGGCCGGGCGCGTAGGAGGAGTTGAAGGGCTCGATCGTCCACTTCACCTTCGCGGCCGGGTAGCCGAGCCGCTTGGCGATCGCGTAGGCGACGGCGCTCTCGAAGCCTTCCCCGTTGGCCGGTTCGTCGTCTTCGAAGTAAGGCGGATAGGCGGGCTTGTCGGTGGCGACGGTCAGCGTCCCGTCGCTGACGGTCTCCAACTGCCCGGGCTCGCAGGCCGCCGCGGTCGTCGTCTCCCCGCCCGAGTCCGAGTCGCTATCCCCGCAGCCGGCCAGCAGGCCGAGCGCAAGCAGCGCTGCGAGGAAGGTGAGGACGAGGGGCTTCTTCATAGGGATCCCGCTTGGGAGCGCGAGATCCTAGATGATGGAGGGGATGAATCGCGAGGAGCTGCGTGCCGTGCAGGCGCCGCTGAAGGAGCGCTACGAGAACGAGCCGGAGGCCGCCCTGGTCACGTTGGCGGCGACCGGCACGCTCGGCGAGGGCGTCTCCTGCTCGGTCGAGACCGGCCGGGCGGTCGCCGCGGCGGGCCTCCACCCCGCCTCCGGCGGCGACGGCACCCTGCTCTGCTCGGGCGACATGCTGCTGGAGGCGCTCGCCGCCTGCGCCGGCGTCACCCTGCGCGCGGTCGCCACCTCGCTCGGCATCGAGGTCGGCGGCGGCGCCGTCCGCGCCGAGGGCGATCTCGACTTCCGCGGCACCCTCGCCGTCGACCGTGAGGCTCCGGTTGGCTTCCGCGCCATCCGTCTCGAGTTCGAGCTCGAGGCCAGCGAGGAGGAGCTCGCCACCCTGCTGAAGCTGACCGAGCGCTACTGCGTGGTGCTGCAGACGATCGCCGGCTCGCCGGAGCTTTCGGCCAGCATCGCGCGGAGCTGACCGGGCGCGGCGTTAGCGTCGCGACGGTGAGCGAGGACCCGACCCGAACGCTGCTGATCCTCACCTTCGCGACCGGGATCGTCGACGCGGTCTGCTTCGTCGGGCTCGGCCAGGTCTTCGCGGCGATGCAGACCGGCAACGTGATCTTCCTCGGGCTCGGGATCGGCGGCGCTGACGGGGCCCCGCTGGGAGCGCCATTGCTGGCCCTGGCCGCTTTCCTGCTCGGCGGGCTTGGCGCCGTCGTGCTGGCGGCCGGGCGCGAGGGGGCCGCGCTACGGCCGATGGTGGCGATCGAGATCGTGCTGCTGGCCGCGGCGACGCTGCTGGCCCTACTCACGGACCCGGCGCCCAAGGACGCCGCCGCCTACGTCCTGATCGCCCTGCTCTGCCTGACGATGGGCCTCCGCAACACGGTCGCGCGCGGTGTCGGCGGGCCCAACCTCGCCACCACCGTCCTCAACCTCTCGCTCACCCCGCTCGCCGCGGCCGCGCCGGCGGCCGCCGCGGCACCGGGCGACCTGCGCTTGCGCGCCACCGCCTTCGCGGCGATCCTCGCCGGGGCCGCCCTCGCGGCGCTGCTCCTGCAGGGCAGCGTCGCCCTCGCCCTCGGCGCCGCGGCGCTGGTCTCGACGCTGGCGCTCTGGACCACCTCCAGCTAGGCCGGCGGGCGCTCGGCGGCGCGCTCGCGCGCTTCGGCCTTCTCGGCGAGCGTCATCGCGCCTGGGTGGCCGTCGCCGGGCCAGGGACTGAGGACGAGCAGCAAAATCGCGTCAGAACGGGCGGCGACGGTGTGGCGCTCGCCGGGGTCGAGTTCGAAGAGGTGGCCAGGACCGGCGACGATCGCCTGGCCCGAGGCCGGCGACACCTCCACCTCGCCATCGATGACGACCAGGCGGGCGCGCTCGTGTACCTCGTGCTCCTGCATCTCCTCCCCTGCCGGCAGCCGCAGCGCGATCGTCCGCGCGTCCTCCGCCGAAGCGAGGATCTCCGGCTTGTGGGGTTCCGCCTCGACCGCCTTCAGGTCCCAGTTGCGCATCGCCACTCCTCCTATTTGCTCGCCGATCCCAAAACGCCTGGGATGAACCTACCCGCCAACCGCGAAAAGCTGCACTATCGACGAGGCGCTCAACTCGATGAGCCCGCCCGGCGACGGGATCGGCAACCGGGTCTCAGTCGAGAAGCTCGAGCCATCGCCGCGCGCAGGAGGGCGACGATCAGCGGATGCGGCGCCCCGTGCGCGGAGTTGAGCTGGGGCACGAACAGGGTGGCGACGAAGAAGCGGCGGTCGGGCAGCTCCAGGAC
>CBIHMQ010000047.1:0-11221 GCA_966211075.1 uncultured bacterium | reverse complement strand
CCCGCGGGTGGTGCGGGGGAAGGGGGTCGAGGACGAATGCGCCCGCCGACCCCCGCCCCCCCCGACAGGACCCGCGGGCCGGAACGCCTCCACAACGACTCCGGGAGGACCCAAGCGGGTCTTCTCTTGCAAGCCGTGTACGTCGGGCAGCGCCGCCCAGAGGGATTCGGCGGTGTGGCGGGAGCCGACCAGGACACCGTTGGCGGCACGCATGCCCTCTTCGGCATAGGGAAGGAAGCGCGGGTGCGGTTTGACCGTGTACTCGAGCGCCGAGCCGTGGATCTTGGCCGCGAAGGGGGCGACGCCGGCCCGGGCGAGGATCGGCGGCCCCATCACCAGGTGGTTGGCGAGCGCGAGATCGATCCCCCCCGCCTGCTCGGCGACGGCCCGGACCGCGGCGACGTTGGCGTCGATGTAGCGATCGAGCTCGGCGTCGGTCAGCTCCGGGAAGGCCTTGACCTCGAAGCCCGCGTAGGGGTCTTTGACGTAGACGGGCAGGAGACCGCCTATATCGGGGGTGTGGACGTGGACCCCCTCGGGGCGCACCTCGCGGTCCTGGCAGAGCAGATGCACCTCATGTCCCTGCCGGGCCAGCGCCCGCGCCAGGTTGACGTTGTAGATGTTGCTGCCCGTGCCGCGCAGCATGTAGCCGTGGAAGACGAGGATCCGCATCGGTGCCGCGCAAACTAATAGTCTTCCCGGCGATGAACGACCGCCAGCTCTACCGCATGCGCTCCAGGGCATCCGGCCGCGAGGCCCTCGCCTACGCCGAGCCCGGCTCCGTCTACGTCGACCGCGAGACCGGAGAGGAGATGGAGCCCGTCGCAGCCGTCCTGCCCCTGGCCCCGTCCACCTCGTCCCTCCCCCGCAGTCCCGAGAACCTGAGAGCTTGCCGTCGGTGCGATCAATTGATCGGGCTGGACGTCAGCGACTGCCCGTACTGCGGACTGAGGCAAGAAGCGCTTTAACTCGGGCGGGGGTGGCCGCCGGCAGGCCCTCCTCACTCGCTCATCGTCGCCCACAGTCCCGAGGCTGAACGCCCCGGGCCGAGTCGCTCCTCCAGCGCAAAACGTTCGGAGGGCCTACCGACACCCACCCACTCGGGTTCAGGTGCCGCTTGCCGGAGCGCGCGTCTACCCAATCGCGGGTGCCAGGACAGTCGAGTGGAACCGCACCGCGAGGTCGTTCAAGTAGAGACGTACTACGGAGCCGCTCGGCGGGCCGTGGGGCCGGGTGCCCCTCCGAACGTTTTGCGCTGGAGGAGCGACCCCCTGCTCGGACGGCCTCAGCCGCCGGACGACGATGAGCGAGTGAGGAGGGGCACCCGGGCGCGCGGCCCTACGACCGCCTCGGTCCTACGGCTTTTTGACCAACGTCGCCGTGTACAGCAGTCGGGCGTTCGAGTAGTAGCACCCGTACGTCTTGGTCTTCCCGACCCCCTGCTGCGGATTCCCGTTCTGGATGTCTTCTTTCGAAGCGCAGTGTTCGGGGAGGCGGCTGCCGCGCCAGGTGTTGTCGTCCTGGACGTTGAAGGCGAACATCGGGGCCCAGGTGGGGATCGTCAGGGCGACGATCTGGCCCTGGAGGACCGAGAGGGGTCGTTCGAGGGCGAAGATCGGGGTGGTGCCGAAGTAGGGGTTGAGCACCTCGAGCGGACTCTGGCGGACCAGGGTGTATTTCGGCGGCTTGCTGCCTTCGACCGGGCGGAGGATGCCGATCCGGGCCTGCGAGGGGGTGCCGAGGAATTCGTCGAAGAAGCCGACCTCGTTGGAGGTGGTCGGGGTTTCCGTGGTCGAGGGCTTGGCGAGGGTGATCGACCAGGCGACGATCTTGCCGTCGAAGGGCACCTCGAAGGGACGGGGAACGCCGCCGGCGATCGCCTGGTAGCCGGTCACGTGACCCTCGACGCGGCAGGGGGTGACCTCAACGTTGTTGACGATCTTGCCCGGGCAGGAGGCGGGCGGCGATTCCGCGGTCTGGCCGAGGACGACCACCTGAAGCGGCGCCGACTCGGCGCGGGGAGCGACGATCGCGACCAGGGCCGCCAGCAGGCAGGCGGCAGCCGCCGTCAGCACCCAGGCCCGGCCGTGCCCTCTCTTCTTCGCGGAGATTGGCATTCGAATTGGGGAAACACCGGCGAACCGGCCGGGTTGCGGGGTGATTCTCCCCGCAGACGCCCGCGGATGCCCTCCGGGCGGTCCTTTTGCACGATCCCGGCCAAGCGCGTCGGTAGGGTTGCCCGCCATGGCGGCGATCGAGGTCGAGGGACTGCAGCGGGCCTTCGACGAGGTTCTCGCCGTGCAGGGCATCGACCTGACGGTCGCCGAGGGCGAGATCTACGGCTTCCTCGGCCCCAACGGCGCCGGCAAGACGACCACGGTGCGGATGCTGACGACGCTGCTGCTGCCGACCGGCGGCCGCGCCACCGTCGCCGGCCACGACGTCGTCGCGGAAGCGCGGGCGGTGCGGGCCTCGATCGGGGTCGCCCTCCAGGAGGCGGCACTCGACCCGCTGATGACCGGCCGCGAGCTGATCCGGCTGCAGGCGACGCTGCAGGGGCTCCCGGCGGCGGAGGGCAAGCGCCGCGCCGACGCGCTGCTGGAGCGGGTCGAGTTGAGCGGCGCCGCCGACCGCCGCATCGGCGGCTACTCGGGTGGGATGAAGCGCCGCCTCGACCTCGCCGCGGCGCTCGTCCACGAACCGCGGGTGCTGTTCCTCGACGAGCCGACCACCGGGCTCGACCCGGTCAGCCGGATGACGATCTGGGAGGAGGTGCGAGCCCTCAACGAGGCCGGCACCACCGTCTTCCTCACCACCCAGTACCTCGAGGAGGCCGACCAGTTGGCCGACAACGTCGGGATCATCGACAGCGGCCGGATCGTCGCCGAGGGCACCCCCGACTCGCTGAAGGCGGAAATCGGCCACCCCCACATCCAGCTGCAGCTGGCCGACGGCTCGATCGCCGAGGCCGAGCGGGCCTGCGCGGCGGTCGGCAGGCTGCTGCCGCCCAAGGACGGCAAGCTGGTCGAGGTCGAGGTCGAGAACGGCGCCGCCGACATCCCGCGCGTCGTCCGCGCCCTCGACGACGCCGGGATCGCCGTCGAGTCGCTGGAGCTGGTGCGGCCAACGCTCGACGACGTCTTCGTCGCCAAGACCGGCCACCACCTCGAGGCAGAGGGCGAGGAGAGCGCCGAGGAGCCGGTCGAGGCATGAGCGCGCTCGCCGCCAACGCCCGCGTGGTCGGAGCGCTGGGGATGCGCTCGATCCGTCAGACCTTTCGCCGGCCGCAGCTGATCGCCCCGATCGTCGTCTTCCCGACCCTGCTGCTGGCGGTCCAGACCGGCGGGGCGGGCGGCGCGGTCGAACTGCCCGGCTTCCCGCCGGTCCAGGGCTTCCTGCAATTCATGCTGGCCGGGGCGATGATGCAGTCGCTGATGCTGGCCGGCAACAGCGGCGGCATTGCCCTCGCGGTCGACATCGAGATGGGCTTCACCGACCGCCTTTTCGCCTCGCCGATCCCCCGCTTCGCGATCGTATTCGGCCGGCTCGCCGGGACGGCGGCGCTGGGGCTGTTCGCGGCGCTCTGGTTCCTGGCGATCGGGCTGATCTTCGGGGCCGAAATCGCCGGCGGGGTCGCCGGGGCGCTGCTGGCGATCGTCCTGGTCACCGCCGCGGCTCTCGCGGTCGGCGGGATCGGCGCCGCGATCGCCCTGCGGACCGGCAGCGCCAGCGTCGTCCAGGGCCTCTTCCCGCTGGTCCTGGTGATCCTCTTCCTCTCGACCGCCTTCTTCCCGCAGGAGCTGATGATCGAGCCGGCCAAGTCGATCGCCAAGTACAACCCGCTCAGCCTCGTCGTCGAAGGGGTGCGGGAGCCGATCATCAGCGGCATCGAGCTCGGCGACACCCTCGCCGCGGTGGCGACGATCCTCGGCATCTTCGCGCTCGGCCTGCTGTTCAGCGCCCGCGCCCTGCGCCACCGGCTGAGGGTCGGCTGATGGAGGCGGCGACGGTGGCGGCGGTGCCGGCCTGGCGCGCCAACCTGGCGACGATCGGGGCGATGACGGCCCGCGCCAAGAACGAGCTGGTGCGGGTGCCGGGCGCTGCGATTCCCGGCGTCCTGGCGCCGACGATCTTCTTCCTCGGCCTCAACGGCGTCTTCGGGGCTCTGACCCAGCTCAATGGATTCGACACGGGCAGCTACGAGAACTTCATCGTCCCGGTCAGCATGCTGCAGGGGGCCGGCTTCACCGGCGCCGCCGCCGGCGTCAACCTCGCCCGCGACTACGAAGCGGGCTGGGTCGACCGGCTGCTCGTCTCCCCCGCCCCGCGCTGGGTGCTGCTCGCGGGCACCGTGCTCGCCGCCAGCGCCCGCGCCCTGATCCCGGGCATCTTCGTCTTCGTCATGGCGCTGGCCCTGGGGGCGGACTGGCCGGGCCTCGACGGAATGCTGATCTGCTTCGCGATGGTGGCGGCGATGGCCGCCGTCGCCGCCTGCTGGGGGTCGTTCCTGGCGCTGCGCTTCAAGAGCCAGTCGGCGGCGCCGCTGATGCAGGCGGGGATGATGGGCCTGATCCTGCTCACCCCCGCCTACGCGCCGCTGGCGCTGCTGCAGGGCTGGCTCCAGAAGGTCGCCGAAATCAACCCGGCCAGCGACGTGATCGAAGCGGCCCGGCAGGGCTTCGTCGGCGCCGTCACCTGGGCCGACACCTGGCCCGGCCTGCTGGCGCTGGCGGGGATGCTGCTGGTGCTGGGCGGACTGGCGCTGCGCGAGATGCGCCGCACGGCGCTGTGAACGCGGCCGCGCAGGCGGTCCTCGCCGAGACGCGGCGAGTCCTCGAGCAGAACTGGCAGGAAGGCGAGTGGGACGGCCGCCGCTTCGCCTACCCCGAGCCCAGCCCCGGCCGCTACCCCTGGCAGTGGTACTGGGACTCCTGCTTCGCGGCGATCGCGCGCCGCCGGTTCGACCCCGGGACGGCGCGAGCCGAGCTGGAGAGCCTGCTCTCGGTGCAGCGGCCCGACGGCTTCCTCGGCCACACGATCTTCTGGCGGCGCCCTGTCTCCTGGGAGCGGCTGCCCTTCTACAACGTCACCTCGCGGCGGGCGCTGCAGACCGAGTCGATCCAGCCTCCCCTGCTGGCCTGGGCCTGGCGGATCGCCGTCGGCGACCCGGCCGCGGAGCCGCGGATCGGCGCCCAGGCCGACTGGCTGGCGGCCAACCGAGACCTCGAGGGCGACGGCCTGCTCTGGATCGTGCAGCCGGACGAGTCCGGCCTCGACGCCTCGCCGAAGTTCGAACCGGTCTGGGGCTGGCGCGCCAACGGCCGGATCGGGTTCCCGCTGCTGGTCGCGCGCAACCGCCGGCTCGGCTACGCGGCGCGGCGGATCCGCGACGCCGGCCACCCGGTCCTCTGCGAGACCGTCGTCAACACGCTTTGGTCGCTCTCGCTGCAGGCGCTGGGCCGGCCCTCGGCGACGCCGGCTCTGGTCGAGCGGCTCTGGGACGAGCGGCGCGGATTGTTCGTAGACGAAGCGCAGCCGGGCGCGGTCCGGCCGGCCCCGGTCACCTGGGCCTCCCTGGCGCCGCTCGCCCTCCCCGATCTCCCCGAGGAGATCGGCCGTCGCCTGGTCGAGGAGCACCTGCTCGATCCCGCCGAGTTCCTCACCCCGGTGGCACCTCCCTCGGTGGCGATCTCCGAGCCGAGCTTCGAAGCGGGCGACGGCCGCGGCCCGATCCGCCGCTACTGGCGTGGGCCGACCTGGATCAACTCCGCCTGGCTGGTCTGGCTCGGCCTGCGCCGCCTCGGCTACGAGCGGGAGGCGCAGCACCTCGCCGACGGCCTGATCGCGACGGTCGCCCGGGAAGGCCTGCGCGAGTACTACGACCCGTGGACCGGCAAGGGCATGGGCGCCCGCGATTTCGCCTGGTCGGCCCTGATCGCCGAGCTCGCCGATCCCAGGCCGTGAAAACCAAGCCTGGCTAGGACGCAGGGAGACTGGCAAGGGGAGCGCACTCCCGTGCGTGACCCGCAGCCAGTCGACCGAGGACGACGCCAGGCGCAGGTTTGCAGCGGCCTGGGGCTATTTGTAGCGGTAAGTAATGCGACCGCGATCCAAGTCATAGGGCGACAACTCGATCTTCACCCTATCCCCCGGCAAGATGCGGATGTAGTGGCGACGCATCTTCCCGGAGATGTGGCCGAGGACATCGTGACCGTTGTCCAGTTTGACCCGGAACATGGTGTTGGGGAGAGCCTCGGTGATCTCCCCCTCCATTTCGATCTTTTCCTCTTTGGCCATGCGGCGGGGAGCGTACCTGACCTGGCCGCGGTGCAGGGGCTTCAGGCTTCTTCGGCGTTCGAGAGCAGCCAGCTGCGCGCGTGTTCGAGGGCGCCGGCGCGGTCCTCGATCTCGCCCGCGTAGCGGGCCGCCTCCAGCTCCGCCAGCACCGCGCCGAGGCGCGGGCCGGGCTCGACTTCGAGGGCGGCGGCGAGCTCGTCGCCGCGGACCAGGGCCGGCGGCGGCCCCTCGCGATGCCAGTCGAGCGCCGCCCCCAGCAGCGTCCGGGCCAGCTCCAGGTGCGCCGCGACCATCTCCGGCCGGGCGATCGGGCCGTGGCCGCGGGCGGAGAGGCGGTCGGCGACGGTGAGCAGGGTGACGTCGGCGGCGACGGGTTCGGTTGCCCGCAGGTATTCGTGGACGCGGCGGGCCGGCAGCGGCGCCTCGGAGATCAGGAAGCCGAGCCGCAGGTGATGCCGGGTCAATCCCTGCAGGTGCTGGGTGAGGCGGCGGCTGGCCCGCAGCCGGGCGCAGATCCGGCCGATGATCTCGGCGCCTACCTCGTCATGCCCGCGGAAGCCGACGAAGCCGTCAACCTCGGCCCGCGTCGCCGGCTTGCCGATGTCGTGGAGCAGGGCGCCGAAGCGCAGCGCGGTGCCGCGGCTCATCTCGTCGGCAAGCGGCTCCGCCAGCAGGGCGCCCGTCTCCGCCGCCCGCTCGCCGGCGAAGCGCGGCAGGTCGCGCTCGACCTCGAGCGTGTGCTCGAGCACGGCGAGCGTGTGTCCGTGGACGTCGAGGTGGTGGTTGGGGCCCTGTTCGACCCCCTTCAGCTCCTCCACCTCGGGCAGGACCACGGGGGTCAGGGCCAGCTCGTCGAGCAGGGCGAGGCCGCGCAGGGCGTCGGGCCCGCCGAGCAGCTGCCGCAGCTCGGCCAGCTGGCGCTCGCCGGCCGGCTCGGCGGCGCGGGCGGCGCCGGCGCGGGCCAGCGCGACGGTCTCGGGATCGAGCTCGAGCCCCAGCTCGGCGGCGAGACGGGCGGCGCGCAGCAGCCGCAACGGGTCGGACTCGAAGCTGCGCTCCCCGACCGCGCGCAGGCGGCGGCGCTCGAGGTCCGCGAGACCGCCGAAGGGATCGAGCGGCTCGCCGCCGCCGAGCGGGACGGCGACGGCGCCGATCGTGAAGTCGCGGTCGGCGAGGTCAGCGGCGATGTCCTCGGCGCGCAGCACCGTGACGTCGACCTGCCAGGCGCGCTCGGCGGAGGCGACCCGCCAGGTCCCGAACTCGGCCGAGAGCTCGAAAGCGTGCTCGCCGATCTCCCGCGCGATCGCCTTGGCGGCGGCGCCGGGATCGCCGGCGACGGCGAGGTCGAGGTCGGCGACCTCCCTGCCGAGCGCGGCATCGCGGACGGCGCCGCCGACGACCCAGGCGCCCTCGCCGCCGTCGAGGGCGCGCCGCGCGGCAGCCACCAGCGGCTCGGCGAGCAGGCGGTCGGCAAGGCTCATGCGGGACGGCGCGGGACCCGGGCCGAGATCCCGCAGGTGACCTCGTAGTTGATCGTGCCGAGACGGACGGCGAGCTCCTCGGCGCGGATCTCGTCCCCGCCTTGGGCGCCGATCAGGACCGCCTCGTCGCCGGGCTCGACGTCGGTCTCGGGGCCGAGGTCGATCGTGACGTTGTCCATCGAGACCGTCCCGACCAGGGGCCGGCGCCGGCCGCGGACGAGCACCTCGGCGTTATTGGTGAGGCCGCGGCGGACGCCGTCGCCGTAGCCGAGCGGGACGATTCCGACGCAGGTCTCGACCGGCGCCGCCCAGCGCTGCCCGTAGCCGGCGCTCGCCCCGATCGGGAAGCGCTTGACGTCGGCGACGTAGGAGCGCAGCGAGAGCGCCGGCCGTAGGCCGCGGGCGGCCGGATCGCCCTGGAAGGGGTCGAGGCCGTAGACGGCGACGCCGCAGCGGGCCATATCGAAGTGCGAGCGGCTGTCGAGGAAGACAGCGGCGCTGTTGGCGGCGTGGACGGTGACCCCGGGGAACTCGGAGCGGACCGCGGCGACGACCGCCTCGAAGCGGCCCAGCTGCTCGTCGAAGAAGCCGGAGTCGGGTTCGTCGGCGGTCGCGAAGTGGGTCCAGACGCCAGCCAGCTCGAGGTCTGGGTCGGCGGCGCAGGCGCGCGCCAGCGCCAACACCTCCTCGGCGTCGGGGTTGCCGAGCCGGCCCATGCCGCTGTCGTGCTTGACGTGAACGCGGGCAGGGCTGCCGAGAGCGCTGGAGCGCTCGGCGACGAGGCGGCGGAAGCCCTCGCGCCAGACGGTCAGCTCCGAGCCGGCGCCGAGAGCGACGTCGACCTCCGCCACGGTCAGCGCCCCGAGGGTCAGCAGCGGCGTCCCGGCCAGCTCGGCGGCGAGCTGCTCGGCCTCGCTCGCGGTGGCCACCGCGAGTCGGGTGGCGCCACCGGAGAGGGCGGCGCGGGCGCACTCGACAGCGCCGTGGCCGTAGCCGTCGGCCTTGACGACCGCGCAGAGCTCGGTCTCGCCCAGCTCCTCCACGAGGCGCGCGCAGTTGGCGCGGACCGCGTCGAGATCGATCCGGGCGGCCGCCCGCTCCATGGCTACTCGCCGTCGACGACAGCCGCGAGCGCGTCGGCCCTGGTGACCATGCCCTTCAGGTAGCCCTCGGCGTCGACCACCGGCAGGTGGTTGTGATGGCTGTCGGCGATCTTTTTGGCGACCCGGTCGGCGGCTTCGTAGTCGCGGGCGACGATCGGGTCAGCGGTCATCAGCTCCTCGACCCTGGTCGCGAAAGCTTTGTCGAGCCGCTTCTCGAAACCCTTCATCGAGCCGACGAAGACGATCCCGCCCATGATGTTGAGGTAGTGCGGCAGGTGCAGGTCCGACTCCTCGTCGCTGAGGACGAGGTCGGACTCGCTGACGATCCCGACGACCCGGTTCTCGCTGTCGACCACGGCGACCGCGCCGAGCTCCGACTTGGCGAGCAGGTCGATCGCGGTGCGGGCCTCGTCGTCCGGCTTCACGCTGGGCGCGTCGGCGTTCATGATCTCGGCGGCGGTCTTCACGCTGGCGAGATTATTCGACGGGCACGTCGGGACGCAGCGCCGCCGGAATCGCGGCGATCACGTCGGTGGCGATCACCGACTCGGCGAGCCCAACCCGGGCGGTCGCCTCGCGGCCGGCGCGGGCGTGGGCATACACCGCGGCAGCCGCGGCGGCGAAGGGCTCGAGGCCGCGGGCGAGCAGGGCCGCGGTCATTCCGGAGAGGACGTCGCCGCTGCCGGCGGTGGCCAGCGCCGGCGCCGAGAGGGCGTTGACGGCGAGGCGCTCGCCGTCAACGACGATCGTGTCGTCGCCCTTGAGGACGACGACCGCGTTCGCCGCGGCGGCCGCTTCGCGGGCGGCGGCGAGCCGGTGGGCGTCGATCTCGGCGGACTCGCGGTCGAGCAGCCGGCCCAGCTCGCCGGCGTGCGGGGTGAGGATCGTCGGCGCCGGGCGGGCGGCGAGCTCGCCGAGGCGGCCGGCGAACGCGTTGAGACCGTCGGCGTCGATCACCAGCGGCGCCCCGATCTCGGGGGCGACTTCGCGGGCCAGCTCCAGGGAACCGGGGTCGCGGCCGAGGCCGGGGCCGAGGACGCCGGCGGCGGCGCGCTCGAAGGTCCGCAGGATCGCTTTCCGCGAGGCCGGCACCAGGCAGCCGTCGCCGCCCGGGCAGCCGACCGACATCACCTCCGGCTGGCCCTGCTCGTAGACCGGCTCGAGGTCGGCTGGGACGGCGACGGTGGCGTAACCGGCCCCCGCCCGGATCGCCGCGTGCGAGGACATCTGCACGGCCCCGGTCAGCCCACGCGAGCCTCCCGCCACAGCGACCTGGCCGGAGCTGAACTTGGTCGAGCGCGGGCCACGGCGCGGCAGTAGGGCCAGGACCGAAACGTCGATGGCGCCTCCGCGAGGGGCGCTCGTGGCGCCGTCGGGGATTCCGATCGGCGCCACCACCAGCTCGCCGGTGTGCCACTTGCCCGGCGCCACGCGCTGGCCCAGCTTGGCAGCGTGGAAGCTGACCGTGACATCGGCCTCGACGGCGACCTCGGCGACCTCGCCGCTGGAGGCGTCGACCCCGGAGGCGATGTCGCAGGCGACCACGGGGGCGCCACAGCGGTTGACCGCCTCGATCGCCGCCCGCGCCGGCTGCCGCGGCTCGCCCGCGAACCCGGTCCCGAAGATCGCGTCGACGACTGCGCCGGAGTCGGCGAGCCGCGCGTCGATGCCACCGGAGTCGACGACCAGCCCAGGATCCACGCGATCGAAATTCACGGCGGCATCGCCCCGCAGCTCCGACGCCGGCCAGAGGAGCAGCACCTCGACCTCGAACCCCATTCCCCGCAACTGCCGAGCGGCGACGAACCCGTCGCCGCCGTTGTTCCCCTTCCCGCAGACGACCCGAACGGGCCCCTGCGGCGAGAGTCCGGCCACCGCCTCGGCAACCGCCCCACCGGCGGCCTCCATCAACTCCAGCGACGGAACGCCCTGCCCCTCGATCGCCCAGGCGTCCACGGCCCTCATCCCATCCGCGTAGTACAACGCCGTCAGCCACGGGTCCATCCACCCGGAGCCTAGCCGGGCTACGTCACCGCGCGAATGCCACCGCCGCGGCGTAGTCCCGCGAGTGCGTAAGCGAGATCTCGATCTCCCGCCCCGCGGCGGCCTCGGCCGCACGTCCCACGAGCCGCACGGTCGGCGGTTCCCCCGCGACCACCTCAATCTCGCCGAGCCCGAAGCCGGAGAG
The DNA here is from genome assembly GCA_966211075.1 of uncultured bacterium. Taxonomy (GTDB): domain Bacteria; phylum Actinomycetota; class Thermoleophilia; order Solirubrobacterales; family 70-9; genus VAYN01. The sequence continues at coordinate 152 of CBIHMQ010000047.1, read as the reverse complement.
CCCAAGCGCCTTGACGACCGCCTCCAGCCACGCACGCTGGGTGACGGCAATCGTGCGCAAGCCATCGCCCGACGCGGCGGGAGCGGCGACCAGGGCGCAGTCGAGCGGATCGGCCAGCAGGTGCTCCTCCACCAGGCCCGGCAGCGCGGCCT
>CBIHMQ010000046.1:0-11918 GCA_966211075.1 uncultured bacterium | reverse complement strand
CCGTATCCGTATGTGGGGGCGAGTGAGCTGCTGCGGGGGGACGGGTTGCTGCTGGCGCTCGACCAGGTTCAGGACCCGCGCAATCTTGGGGCGGTCTGTCGTTCGGCAGAGTTCGCCGGCGCCGCTGGGGTGGTCATTCCCGATCGGCGCGCCGCCGAGGTGACGCCGGTGGTCTGCAAGACCTCGGCGGGGGCGGTCGAGCACCTGCGGATCGCCCATGTCCGCAATCTCGCCGACTGGCTCGCCGAGGCGAAGCAGGCGGGCTTCTGGATCTGGGGCGCTGACGCCGAGGCCAAGCAGGCCCCCTGGGATACCGACCTGGCCGGGCCCACCGTGCTGGTTATGGGAGGCGAGGGCAAGGGCCTCCGACCCCGGGTCGCCAAGTCCTGCGATGGACTTGTCGCCCTGCCGGGAAGCGGCAAAACCGAGTCCCTCAACATCTCGGCAGCCGCAACCGCGCTGCTTTTCGAGGCCCTTCGCCAGCGATCCTGAGCCCCAGCAAATGCAACGGCGGTTGCATTTCTCGCAATTTGGGGTTGACAGAACTCCGCGCGCACGTAAACTAGCGGCGCAAATAAGGGTGAACCTCAGCTTTAGGCTGTGGTCCATCCGGTGAATAGGGCGCCTCGGGGGAGGTAAGTGGCGCCACGACCCTTCAGCAAGGAGAAGGATCTGTGGCTCTATCGTCGCCTACGCATCAAGCTAACGCTCAAGTTGAGCTTGATGATCACTACCTGGTCGCGCTCGCCAAGGACGGCCGCGCTGACGCCTACGACACGATCATCCGCCGCTATCGCGGTTTCGTCCGCCTCAAGGCCTCTTCGTACTTCCTGCTCGGTGGGGAGCCCGATGACCTGATCCAGGAGGGTCTGCTCGGCCTCTACAAGGCGATCCGGGACTACCGGACCGACCGCGAGTCGAGCTTCCGCAACTTCGCCGAGCTCTGCATCACCCGGCAGATCATCACCGCGGTGAAGACCGCGACCCGCAACAAGCACACGCCGCTCAACCAGTACGTCTCCTTCAGTCAGACCCCCGCGGCGGCCGGCGACTCCGACACGACCCTCGACGAGATCCTGCCCGGGCCTTCCGTGCACGACCCGGTCAACCAGGTGATCGCCTCCGAAGAGCTGGAAAGCCTCGTCTCCTGTCTCTCCGGCGTCTCCGGCGTCCTCTCGGATCTCGAGAGCCGCGTCCTCGCGCTCTACCTCGACGGCTACTCCTACGAGGTGATCGGCGAGCGGCTGGAGTGCGACACGAAGACGGTCGACAACGCCCTGCAGCGCGTCAAGCGCAAGGTCGGAGCGCACCTGGCGTCGCGGGAGGTCGCGGTCTAGTCAGGCGGCGACCTGATGCTGCGGTAGATCCCCCAGGACGTAATCCAGGAGCTCGCGGCCGTGGTCCGAGGCGACGGCAATGTCGTCGGCCTTGACTCGGACCCGGTGCAGCGACTGCATCCGCAGCACGTCGCCGTCGGTGCTGCGGTTGGGGAAGACGCCGGCGTAGGAGAGACCGAGACGCTCGAGATCGTCGGCGACCAGTGCCGTCGCCGGATCCTCGAGCGGCAGGTCGACGTAGACGGCGTCGAGGCAGGCGCTGTGGAAGAGATGGTGCCGCTCCGCTCCCAGTACCTCGGCGAGGTCGGAGCCCGGCGCCTGCACCGCGATCAGCGCCAGGTTGTGGTCGCTGTCGACCTCGACGTCGAACCGGGTCCGGCTCGGCAGCTCGGTCTCGGCGGAAGGGTGGGCCAGGGTGCCCCGCAGCTGGCAGAGCGCCAGCGTCTGGCCGACGATCTCGTGGTGGCGATCGGGCGCGTAGACGCGGCGCTCGTGGCCCTCGTTCAGCTTCGTGTAGAAGAGCGCCGCCGACTGCCGCCGCCGTCTCCCGCTCGCGGCGGCGTCGTTGTCGACCGAGGCCGGGATCCAGCCGAGCAGGAAGCCGGTCTCGTGGGCCCCCAGCTCGACGTTGGCGCGCTGACTGTAGGGATGGGCCGCGGTCGCCTCGCTGAACATCCCGGCCAATCCTTGCTCCTGCGCCCAGTCCATCAGGTAGCGCTTGGTCCGCGTGAAGAGGTGCTGGCCCCGCGCCGCCGGCAGCGTTACCGCCTGCCCGGAATGGGCGACGGCGTCCTCCGGCGCGGTCCTGCTCATCCCGATGTGGCAGAGCAGCCCGCCGTCCTCGCCCTCGGCGACGCAAGAGATGTAGCGCCCGTCGCCCAGCCGCGCCGCCACCTCGGCGCCGTCGTAGACCCAGCGAACGTCGTAGCTGCTCCCGTAAGCCGCTTCGATCGCCCCGGTCAGCACGGTACCCTCCTCAGGCCCGAGAAATCGGAAGCTCACCTGCATCTCACGCATTATCTGCCACCCGGCCCCCCTAGCTCAACCTGGGAGAGCGCCTGATTTGTAATCAGGAGGTTTCCGGTTCGAACCCGGAGGGGGGCTTTGGACGTCGGCCCGCACCCATCAGTCGAGCAGGCGACCGGGGGACGTCCCAATAGCCCGGGCAAGCTTTTCCACCGTCGAGACCCGAGGATCCCGTTTCCCGGCCTCGATTCGGCTGATCTCCCCTGCCTGAACGCCGCTGCGCTGTCCCAACTCTTCCTGCGTCCATTCGCGCGTCTCGCGGGCAGCCCTCAGGTTCTGGCCAAGGTTGCCCACGCCGGGCATCGTCCACTTTGGAGACCTGTACCGCCATGTAAATTTTTACATTGCTTCTGATAATCTTCTTAGCGTCCTTTGGTCTCAGATTTTGCGGCACAAAGGGCCGGCCCTGCCACTGGGGGCACGACCGACCCTCGCCCTAGCTCGGTCCTAGGCGCTCTTTGAGATGGCGTAGCGCACGTAGACATGCGTCACTTTCGCGATCTGCATCAACTCTCACCCCCTTCCCCAATCGGTCCGGCGCGAGCCGCCGGGAAGGAGGGTCAATGCTAAAGAGACTTCAACTATCTAGAGGATTGCTAGATATCCAGTGCCGTTTCTTTCAGAAAGACGTATCCTCGCTCCGCATCCACTGATTAGCAGGGATTAAATCTTTCATTGGAAGGAGACGCAGTGAACGCCACCAAGCGCGGAAGGGCCGGACAAAGAGGTAAGGCGATCGATGAAGTCGTTGCCTATGCCCTCGGACATCGCACTCGAATCTGCGTATTGATCCTTCTGAATGAAGGCACCTATACGCCGGAACAGATTGCACAGATCATTGGCGAGCCGGCGAACAACGTCTCCCATCACATCCGGGAACTCCTCGATGCCGGTTCAATTGAAGTTGCCAAAGTCGAACGTGTGCGAAATACCCAACTGCACTACTACCGGGCCATCGAGATGCCGTTCTACACCGACGAGGAGATGGCGGAGATGACCCCTGAGCATCGCGAGATTACGTTTGGGCTGAACCTTCAAGGGATGACGGCCGAGGCAATGGCCGCACTTTCATCCGGGAAGATGCGCGATCCGCGCGTATGCATGGCGTGGCGATGGTTCAACGTGGATGAGCGGGGCCGCGAGGAAATGGCCGAAGAGCATGCGCGTTCCTGGTCAAAGTACGCGGAGATCGAGGCCACATCCACCAATCGGCGTGTGAAGTCAGGAGAGGACGCTGTCTCAATGATGGTTGCCCACATGGGTTTCCAGCGAGCAAGGACGGCACCAAGGCCACCAGAGGAGGGCGCTGTATAGCCAGCATCCCCTGTTTGACCGCGACCGTTTGGCCTGGAAGCCTTTCACCAGTTAGTCGGAACAAACCGCGCTACGGATCCTGAAATTCGTAGAAGGGTTTGCCGACCGTAGGCAGGGTCGAGGTCTGTAACTCAGGGGATTCCCTGTTTCCTTGCCTATGGTCGGGCCGGCTGACACATTCACACGATTCCGCAGTTTGGTTCCACCCCGTGACCACTCCCGAGCTCCATACCCAGACTCATTTCCCCCCGGCCTGGCGATGAAGGCGGACGGATCGCCCGAATTCAATTGGGCCTGGCTGGTCCCCCGAGTCGTTCACCCGTTGCGGGTCGCGATCATCGAAGCGCTTGCCTACATGGACCAGCCCCTCTCGGCCACCGATCTGCAACGGCTTTTCGGCGTCGAGGACCTTGAGCTCTCGTTGGTCTCCTACCACGTGAATCAGCTTAGGAAGGCTGAGGTGCTGGTGAAAGTAGGTCAGCGGCAGGTACGTGGGTCGGTTGAGAGGTTCTACGTGTTGCGGCAGCGATGATCACCATCACCGTTGAGCAACGGGACGCGCTCTATGACCAGATCCTCGATCGCCTCAGCGGGATCGGCGACATCGAGCTCGCCATCCAGACCGAAAACTACGAGGGCGCCGAACGTCTAAGTCAGGAGTACGTCGATGATCTGCGCTTGCTGCTCGAGGATCTCGGGTTCGGCGACGGGAGTGGTGAGCCGGTGGCACTGGGTTCTTCGCCGGAGCTGCTGAGGCGGGGTCTCTCCCGGTTGCGCGAACAGGCCGTGCGGCATGCGGAAAGCATCGAGCCCGAGTGGCTGGAAGCGTGCGAACTGAGGGAGCGGAACCGCTTGGTGTCAGAGGCCTGCACCGCGGTGCTAGACGGCCTCGATGCGGAGAACGGCTAAGTCGAGGCCGCGTCGTCGCCCAGCACGCGTGCCTTCTCGGCGGCGAACTCCTCGTCGCTGAGGATGCCTTTCTCGCGGAGCGAGGCGAGACGTTCGAGGCGGGCCAGGCGAGCGTCCTCGGCGTCGGTCGGCATCGTCGCGGTCGGTGCCTCGGCGGTCGGGGTCGCCGCGGACGGCGGCTTGCCCTCCTCGGCGCCGGAAGCCGGCGGTCGACGGACTTCCGGGAGGCGCAGCTTGGAGGCCCGCTCGGAGATGTTGGCGTCTTTGACGGCGCCGACCACGCGCTCGCGGGTGCGGCCGAAGAATTCGTTGTAGCCGGCGTCGGGGAACTCCTCGGCGGTCTGTTTGCGGAGCTCGTGGATGCCGAAGGCGGCCATGCCGGCGACGATCAGGGTGGTCAGGAACGAGCGCAGGCCCTGCGTCGGCGAGGAGAGGAAGTAGATGCAGACGAGGACCGCCAGGCCGGTGTAGACCCAGGGCACGTAGTCGCGCAGGGCGGGGGCGCAGAAGCGGCGGACCGAGAGGGCGGCGCCCGTCGGCGAGGCGAGCCAGCCGGCGATCGCGAAGAGGACGCCGATCACGATCAGGGTCGTCGCGATGCTCGTCATCAGCGAGGTCGCGATGTCCCAGGCCGCGTTGGCGGCGGGTTTGACGCTGTCTTCGACGACCAGCTGGTCGACCACGATCCCACCGGCGATGTGGCGGGCGACGATCGCCGCGAAGCCGGCCGCGATCAGGCCGATGCCGCAGAACAGGACCGTCACCCAGCGACCGTCGCGGGCAAGGTAGATCGCCAGCCCGAAGCAGAGGAAGGTGAGGATCGAGAGGATCAGCGCCAGGCCCTTGACCGCGGTGGTGATGTTCTGCGCGGTCTTCAGCTGGTCCGAGCGGAGGATCCGGATCTGGCCCGCGTCGGGCGGCAGTTTTTCCGCCAGCGAGGCCCCGATGCCGACCTGGTCGGCGAGGTTGGTGATCAGGGCGCCGAGGTTGAGTTTGACTTCGCCCCCTTCGGTGGAGACCGTGTCGCCCTTTTCTTCGAGCACTTCGACCAGCTGTTCGTGGGTCGAGCGGTTCGCTTTTTCCCAGAGGCCCTGCGCGGTCGACGTTTCCAGCACCCGTTCGGCGCCGTCGCCGGCGACCTGCCGCAGCCCGCCGGACAGCGGCCCCGAGAACTCCTTGGTTTCCCCGGGGAGGATTTCCTTCAGTTCTTTTTCGACGTCGACGTTTTCGTAGAGCTGGTCGACCAGGTAGTCGGCCAGCTTCGTGCGGATCTCCTCGTTTTCGAGCAGGCGGCCGCTGGTCGAGACCCAGTCGTCGGTGTCGAGGGCCTGGCGCTCGACCCAGATCGCGAAGACGCTGAGGAAAGCGAGGACCGAGCCGAGCGCGACCAGGGCTTTTACCGTCCTTCTTCGCCCGCGACCCATAGAGGGGATGCTATACGTGGGCCATGAAGCTAGAGGGCATTCACCACATCACCGCGATCACCGAGGACGCCCAGCGCAACGTCGACTTCTACGCGGGGGTGCTGGGCCTGCGGCTGGTCAAGAAAACCGTCAACCAGGACAACCCCACCGTCTACCACCTCTTTTTCGCCGACGAGGGCGGCGACCCGGGCTCCGATCTGACCTTCTTCGAGTACCCCGGGGTGCCGCGCGGCCGCGCCGGCGCCGGGATGGTCCACCGGGTCGTCTGGCGCGTCGCCTCCACCGACTCGCTTGACTTCTGGGCCGAGCGCCTCGCCGCCAACGGCATCGAGTCCGAGCGGGATGGCGAGAGCCTGCGCTTCGCCGATCCCGAGGGGCTCGACCACGAGCTGCTCGTGATCAGCGTCACCGACGCGCCGCTGATCGCCGACCATCCGGAGATCCCGGCCGAGCTGGCGCTGCAGGGCTTCCACGCCGTGCGGGCCTACAGCGCCGCGCCCGAGGCCAGCAGCGGCCTCCTCGAGGCGCTCGAGTTCGAGCGGGTCGAGGGCGGAGCCTGGGAGGCGCGCGGCGAGCAGCGCGGGGGCCTCTACGTCTTCGACGAGCCGCCCGCCGAGCGCGGCCTGCAGGGGGCCGGCAGCGTCCATCACGTCGCTTGGGCCTCGCTCCCCGAGGAGCACATGCAGTGGCGCCAGAAGGCGGTCTCCGCCGGTGCCCAGCCGACGCCTGAGATCGACCGTTTCTACTTCCGTTCCATCTACTTCCGCGAGCCCAGCGGCGTCCTCTTCGAGATCGCGACGATGGGCCCCGGCTTCACCGTTGACGAGCCGCTCGAGCACCTCGGCGAGAAGCTCTCGCTGCCGCCCGACTACGAGCATCTGCGAGCGGAGGTCGAACCGAATTTGAGGCCGGTCAACAACCCACGGGTGGCCGCCGCCGAGTGAGCGGCGACTTCGTCTGGCGGGACGCCGGCCGCACGGTCGCCTTCCGCCGCAAGGGCGTCGCCCAGGCTCCGCAGCTGCTGCGCGAGCACGGCTTCGAGCCCTTCGACCTGCTGGCCACGTCGCGCTCGCTTGCCACCGCCGCGGAGCTGCGGGGCGAGGCGACGGCCGTGCACGAGGTGGCGCCGGGGGCGGTGCCAGACCTCGCCGCCGATCTCCTCGACCGAGTCTCCCAGCGGCCCCTGGCCGCGTTCGGCGGCGGCCGCACGATCGACGTCGCCAAGGCGGTCGCGGCAGTCACCGGCGTCCCGGTCGCGGCGATCCCGACGACGATGTCGGGCGCCGAGATGACCGGCATCCACCGCCTGCCGGCGGGCGCCAAGGTGGGCGTCGGGTCGCTGGTCCGGCCGATCCTGGTCGTTGCCGACCCGGAGGCGATGACGAGCCAACCGGAGGCGGCGTTGCGGGCCAGCTCCATGAACGCCCTCGCCCACGGCCTCGACTCGCTCTACACCCCCCTGGCCAACCCGGTCTCGGAGATGACCGCGCTGCGCGGCGCCGAGCTGATCGCGACCTCGCTCGACGAGGAGCGGCAGCAGCGCAACAGCGGCCAGCTCGCGCTCGGGTCGCTGCTCTGCGGTTACGCGATCGATTCCGCCCTGTTCGGCGTCCACCACGTCGTTTGCCAGTCGCTGGTGCGGATCTGCGGCAGCCCTCACGCCGAGACCAACGCCGCGATCCTGCCTCGCACCGCGGCGCTGCTGGTCGGCCGCGCCCCCGACCGCCTCGCCCGCCTCGCCGCCGCGATCTCCACCGACCCCGAAGACATCGAAGCGCGGATCCTCGAGCTGGGCGGCAACCCGGCCGGCCTCGGCGCCGCCGGCGCCGACCGGGCCAAGCTCGACGAGGCGCTCGACGCGATCCTCGTCCGCCCCGAGCTCGCCTTCACGCCGGACCCACCCGACCGTCGCGAGCTGGCGGAGCTGATCGAGGCAGCCTGGTAGGACCGGCGGGTAACCGAGGACACTCAACCGTGTAGCGCTCTGCGTGTCGCCAGAGCGGCTTGCCGCCTACCATCGCTACACCCGCGAGCACGGGGTCAACCGGGTCCTCTACCTGCTCGCCCGCGTCTTCCTGACGCCGTTCTTCCTCGTCTACTTCCGTTACGGCCGCACAGGCCGCGAGCACGCCCGCCACATCAAGGGCGGCCTGATCGTCGCCTCCAACCACCGCAGCTTCCTCGACCCCTTCGTGGTCGGTGGCTGCCTGCCCTGGAGCCGGCCGATGAACTACGTCGCCAAGGTCGAGCTCTTCCGGCGGCCCTGGCAGGGCTGGATCCTCTCCCGGCTCGGTGCCTTCCCGATCCGCCGCGGCGAGTCCGACGAGGAGGCGATGACGACGGCGCGGCAGCTCGTCGAACGCGGCGGCACCGTCTGCATCTTCCCCGAGGGCACCCGACACCGGCGCGGCACGCTCGGCAACCCCAAGCGTGGGGTCGGCCGCCTCGCCCTGCAGACCGGCGCGCCGCTGATCCCCACCGCGGTTATCGGCACCGAACACGTCCGCCGCGGCTGGCGCATCCGTCCCCGCAAGGTGAAGGTGAGGCTGGGCCGGGCGATGACGTTCCCCCGCGCCGAGGAGCCCTCGCCGGCGCTGGCGGAAACGGTGACGGCGCGGATCTGGCCGAACGTGCAGCTGCAGTGGGAAGACCTCGGCGGCCTGCCGCCGATGCGCCGCGCCGCGGTGATCGGCGCCGGCAGCTGGGGGACGGCGGTGGCTGTCCTGCTCGCCCGCGGCGGCCTCGAGGTCCAGCTCGGCGCCCGTAGCCCCGAGCGGGTGGCGGAGATGGTCGAGGCGGGGGAGAACGGCCGCTACCTGCCGGGCGTGCCGCTGCCCGACTCGATCGACGTCCGCCTCGCCTCGCAGATCGAGCTCGACGGGCTCGACCTGATCTGCCTTGCGATCCCCTCGAAGTCGTTGCCGCAGGCGGTCGGCTCGATCGCCGACCGGGTCGGCGGCCGCTCCTCGATCCTGCTGCTCACCAAGGGCCTGATCGCGCCGCAGGGCCAGTTGCCCGCCCAGTACGTCGGCGAGCGGGTGCGGGCGCGGGCGATCGCCTGCCTCGGCGGCCCGGCCCACGCCCGCGAGGCGGTCTCCGGCTCCGCCGCCCTGGTCCTCGGCTCCGCCGACGCCGACCTGCGCGACCAGCTCGGCGAGGTCTTCGACCGGGCCGGCCTCGTCTGCGAGCGCTCCGGGGACATCACCGGGGTCGAGATGGCCGGCGCCGCCAAGAACGCCGCCGCTCTCGCCGCCGCCGCCGCGGAGCCGCACGGCCTCAACGCCGCCGGCATCGCCGCCGCCGAGATCTGGCGCGAGTGCATCGAGTACGCGCTCTCCCGCGGTGCCGAGCTCGAGACCTTCTCCGGGCTCGCCGGCGTCGGCGACCTGACCGCGACGATGATGGCCCCGACCGGGCGCAACCGCCGCGCCGGCGAGCTGCTCGGCAGCGGCATCCCGGCGGAGCAGATCCAGGAGAAGATCGGCCAGGCCTCCGAGGGCCTCGACACGACGCCGTTGCTGGCCGAGGCGGTCGCGGCGGAGGGTGTCTCGGCGGACGCGCTGGCGGGGCTGGCGGCGCTGATTCGCGGCGAGATCGGTGCCGAGGAGTGGGTCGCCGGGCTGCGGCGAAGCGAGCGATCCAGGCGGGCGGCCTGATGGCTCTAGGCTTGGCGGGTGAGCGGTCCCCAAGAGAACGTCGAGCCGCGCGACCTCGGGCCGGCGGCGAAGGCGGATCTGGACCGGGCCTTCGAGGACTTCTACCGGGCGCATCTGCGCGACGTCTACTCCTATGCCTACTACCGGGTCGGCAATCACCACGACGCCGAGGACCTCACCGAGCAGGCGTTCCTGCAGGCCTACCGGCACTTCCACCGGGCCCGGCGCGAGTCCGACGGCCGGCCGCTGCGGCCCTGGGTGATCCGCATCGCCCACAACCTCGCCGCCAACTACTACCGGGACCGCTCGCGCCGTCCGCAGACGCCGCTCGACAGCACCGAGCCGATCGCCGCCCACCACGACACCGTCTCGATCGCCGAGGGCAGGGAGGAGCTGCGCCAGGTGATGGCCAACCTCGAGCACCTCTCCGAGGACCGTCGCGAGGCGCTGATCATGCGCTTCGCGCTGGGCATGGACAACCGGGAGATCGCCCGCGCGCTCGGTCGGTCCGACGGGGCGACGAAGGTATTGATCCACCGCGCCATCAAGCAGCTGCAGGAGGAGATGAGCGATGAACGGGACAGCTGAGGGGCTGGGAGGCAGCAGCTGGGACGTCGAGGCGCTGCTGAACGACGCGCTGCGGCCGATCGAGCCGCCCGAGCGCCTCTCTCACCGCTTCGAGGACACCCTGGCCGCGGTCACCCAGGCGGCCGCCGAGGAGCTCTCCGACTGGGCCGACGAGCTCACCGAGAGCGAGCTGCGGGCGCTGCGCGACCCGCGCAACTGGGTGCGGCCGGTCGTCGCCGTCTCGGCCGGCGGGGTCGCCACCGGCGCGCTTGTTCTCTTCGAGCTGCGCCGCCGCGGCCGCAGCAAGAGCGAGAGCGGCCTACGCGCGCTGGGCAGCGGACTGCGCTCGCGCCTCTGACCCGGCGAAGGCGGCGAGGCCGAGCAGCCCCAGGGCCAGGTGCGGCCACTGCATCCATGCCTCGTCGGCCGAGAAGCCCCAGACGGCGAGGCCGGTGTAGGTAAGCCCGAGGCAGAGGGTGATGGGCCGTGGTGCGACGCCGGCGAGGAGCAGGGCCAGGGCGCCGGTGCCGAGGTGGACGAAGTTGAGCCAGGAGAGGTCGCTGAAGAAGCCGGCGAGGCCGGTGGCGAAGAGCAGGGCGCCGGCCGCGGCGGCGTAGAGGCGAGCTGGGCTCGGGGGCTCCATCGGCGGCGATTGTAGGCTGCCCATCCCGATGGCCCGGACCTGTTACCGCCACCCCAACCGCGAGACCGGCGTCTCCTGCTCAAACTGCGGCCGGCCGATCTGCCCCGACTGCATGACTCCGACCCCGGTCGGGATGCGCTGCCCGGAGTGCGCCCAGCAGCGCACCCGCGTCGTCCGCAACCCGACCGGGACGCCGAGCGGCTTCGGTGCCTTCCCGGCCACGGCGGTCCTGATCGCGATCAACGTCGTCGTCTACCTGATCGAGATCGGCACCGGCAGCGGCGGCCTCAGCGGCGTCAGCGGTGGGATCGGCATCGACTTCGGCCTCTTCGGCCCGTTCGTCGCCGAAGGCGAGTGGTACCGGCTCGTCACCGCCGGCTTCCTCCACGCCGGCTTCCTCCACCTGGGCTTCAACATGCTGCTGCTCTTCTTCCTCGGCCGGCTGCTGGAGCCGGCGTTGGGGACGCCGCGCTTCCTCGCCCTCTACTTCGCCTCGCTGCTGGGCGGCTCGTTCGGGGCGCTGCTGCTCGACCCCAACGCGCTCACGGTCGGCGCCTCGGGGGCGGTCTTCGGCCTCTTCGGCGCCGGCTTCGTTTTGGCCCGCCAGCGTGGCATGACCGGGCTGGCGACCGAGCTCGGCTTCCTGATCGTCTTCAACCTCGTCTTCACCTTCGCCGCCAACAACATCAGTGTGGGCGGCCACCTCGGCGGCCTCGCCGTCGGTTTCCTCTGCGCGCTGGTGATCGTCGCCGGCGAGCGCGGCAAGCTCGGTCCGCGACCTCGTCAGGCCGACCTGGCGGTGATGATCGGAATCGCCCTGCTCGCCGCCTTCGCCGGCGTCACGGTCGCCTGACCGGCGCCCTCAGAGTCACGCAGTCGACGTTGCCGGGCGGGTTGAGCAGCTCCGGGTGCAGGAAGTGCGCCAGCAGCTCGATCCCGTCGACGAGGCGGGGGCCGGGCTCGGCGAAGGTGGCGGCGGGATCGAGCGCGAAGGCGCTGCCGGCGCCGAGGGCGGCGATCTGCTCCCAGTGCTCCATCGCCT
>CBIHMQ010000045.1:0-12124 GCA_966211075.1 uncultured bacterium | reverse complement strand
GAGCGCCAGGCTGGCTAGCTCGGTCGAGAACCGAGACACGCTGGCCGCTTGATGCAGGTCCACGGCGCGTCGCGTGGGCAATGAATCTGATAATCTGATTCCATGAAGCAGTTGAGCGCCACCGATGCATCCCGCCGGTTCTCGGAGGTTCTCGATGACGTGGAGCGGGACGGCGAGTCCTACGTTGTGGTTCGCCATGGTCGCGCTGTGGCGACCATCGGTCCGACGGGCGGCGGAACCGGGAAGGCGCTCAAGGAGGCGCTTCGCGTCAACCGGCCTGACGATGCATGGGCAGGTGAGCTGCGCGAGCTTCGTGAGATCGTGGAGCCGGTGGCGGACCCCTGGCGCGCTTGATTCTCGACACGACGGTGCTGGTCGATGCCGAGCGGGGGGGAGATGCTCTGGTCGAAGTGATCGACGACGGCGATGATGTCGCTGTGGCAGCGGTCACCGTGGCGGAGTTGAAGGTCGGCGTTCGGCTGGCGAAAGGGCGTCGGCGGAACAAACGAGAGCGCTTCGTCGAGGCGATCCTCGACGCAGTCTCGATCGAGCCCTATGACCTCGACGTGGCCGACGCACATGCCGACCTCCTGGCGCATGTTCGACGGACGGGAACGCCACGCGGCGCCCACGACCTCATCATCGCCGCGACGGCACGGGCCCAGAATCGGCAGGTTGTGAGCTCCGACCAGCGGGCCTTTGCCGAACTTCCCGGCGTCTCAGTTGCCAGCCATTCTGGCTAGCCGATCAGCTGGGCTTTGGGGTAACAAATCTAGCTCCAGATAGCCCCGCAAATGCGGGGTTTTTTGGCTTCCGGTCCATCTACGTTCGCCGCCGACCTTGACCAAATAGTGGCCGGCGCGGCTGGTTCGTTTCAGGATCACGGGAGCCTCGTCATCGGGGTGATCCCTAAATCACCGCATGCCGGCCACCTTGGCGGCGACCTGCGTGCGCGAGCGGAGGCCGAGCTTCTGGAAGACGTGGGTGAGGTGGGACTCGACGGTCTTGTCGCTGAGGAAGAGCCGGGCGCCGATTTCGCGGTTGGTCATGCCCTCGCTGACGAGATGGGCGATCTCGAGCTCCCGGGGGCTGAGGGAATCGAGGCCCTGGTCTCCCGGTGCTCGCTGTCCGGCGCTACCGAGGCGGACCCCGGCGCGGCGAAGCTCGCGGCGCGCCTCGTTCTCGACTCGGGGCGCGCCGCACTCCGCCGCCTGGCGTGCGGCGACGGTGAGCTGGGCGATCGCGGCATCGCGGTCGCCGGCGATCAGGGCGCGACCGGCGACGATGCGGGCTCGGGCCGCCTCGAGGGCGGCGTCGGCCCGGTCGGCCTCTTCGATCGCCTCCTGGGCCAGGGCGGCCGCGGCGTCGATGCGACCCTCGGCCAGGGCGAGGAGCGCCTGCGCCCGTGCGGCGCTGGCCCTTGCCCCGGCCATTCCGGTTCCTGGTGCCAGCTCCGCGGCGCGGGCGGCGTGCTCACGCGCGGCATCGAGATCGTCGAGGGCGAGGTCGCTCTCGACCAGCAGTGGTGCCCAGCGGCAGATCCAGCCGTTGTCGATGTCGTAATCATCGAGCAGCGGGCGGCCGCGCTCGTGTTCCCCCCTGGTAGCCAGCACGGCGCCGAGCACGACGCGGGCCACCATCGAGGAGGCCGAGTCGTCGAGCTCGGCGCCGAGGTCGACGCTCTCGCGAGCTGCGTCGAGCGCCCCGTCCAGCTCGCCGCGCTCCATCAAGACCCAGCCGCGCAGCCACAGTGCCCACTGCAGCAGCTGGGTTACCCCGCTGACCCGGGCGGCCTGCTCGGCTTCGTCGGCAAGCGCCTCGGCCTCGACGACCCTTCCGAGCAGGCCGAGCGCGAGCACAGCGGCAAACTGGTGCGGAATCGCGGCGAGCGGATTGCCCCCCCGCCGGGCGGCGGTGGCGATCCGTTGCGCGGTTGCCAGGCCGTCGGGCAGCCGGTCGAGGGCGAGCAGTCCCCAGGAGAGGACCATCGCGGGCTCGGCGATCGCGGCCAGCTCCCGGTCGTCGGCCCGATCGAGCTCCTCGAGGGCGCGGCGAAGCTCGGCGGTCCCGGTCGCGACGTCGCCGGCGAAGACGCTGCCGATCGCACGCAGGATGCCGGCGATTGCGCTGACCGCGCCGACGGTGCCAGCGGGTCCGATCCGCGTCGCCCAGACGCTGATTTCCGAGTACTCGCCGCGCTGGTAGGCGGCGACGGCGAGCTCGGCGGCGATCCGCGCCGCGGCCGGCGCATCCGATTCGGCGGCTTCATAAGCCCGCAGTAGGCGTCGCCGCGCCCCTTCGTGCCGGCCGAGCTGGCGCTCGACGCTGGCGCCGGCAACCGCCAGGGCCGGCGACTCGGCGCCGTCGCGGTCGACCGCGTCGAGCGCCTCCTCCCAGCGCCCGGCCTCGACCAGGGTCTCGACCAGGACCGGCAGCTCGATCGTCGCCGGCGCCGCCCGCCGCGCGGCGAGCAGCCAGTCCGCTGCTACCTCCGGCGCCCGCGGGCGGACCGCCGCCGCGGCCTTACGGAGCACCGCCGCGGCGTCATCGTCGCCCGCCGTCGCCGCCAGGGCGAGGTGGCGGGCTCGGGCGGGAAGCGGGGCCTCGATCCGCGCCAGCGCTTCGGCCGCCGCCGCGTGGGCGGCCAGGCGGCCGCCGGCGCCGAGACCCTCGTAGATCGCGGTGCGGACCACGGGGTGGCGAAAGCCGAACTCGCGAGGCCGTTCGGTCGGGCGGACGAGCCCGGCGCCGGCGAGCTGGTCGAGGGCGTCCAGGGCATCGGCGATCTCGAGGCCCGCGATCGCGCTCGCCAAGTCGAGCTCGAAGGGATCGCCGGCGACGGCCGCCGCCTCGAGCAGGGTGCGCGGCTCCCTCGCAAGGCCCTCCAGCTCGCCCCGCACCGCCGCGACGACGCCGTTTGGAACCTCGCCGCGGCCACCGCCGCGCACCAGCTCCTCGAGCAGCATGGGGTTGCCGCCGGAGGCAGCGAAGATCCGCTCTCGATCGCCGGGCTCGGGAATGGCCGCCAGAATCGGCTCGGCGGCGGGCCGGTCGAGCGGCCGTAGCTCTAGATGGACCTTGCCGACCGCGCTGCTCGAGCGCTCGGTGCCGCGGATCCGGTCGGCGATCGGGCCCGGCCGCAGCCCGAGCGCGATCAGCAGCGAGTCGCCGGGCGGCCTGCGGATCAGGTAGGAGAGCAGCTCCTCGGTTGCGGGGTCCGCCCAGTGGACGTCGTCGATCAGCAGCAGCAGCGGCCGGTCCGCGGCGATCAGCGGCAGCAGCTCGGCAAGCGCCCGGTACAGGCGCCAGCGCTCGCCCCCGGGCGCCTGCTCCGCCGGCGCTTCACCCAGACCGTCGGCCAGGTCGTTGAGCAGGGCGGCGCGGTCGGCGGGCAGGCGGGAGAGCAGATCGGCATCGCCCAGGTACCGCTCGGCTGCGTCGATCACCGGCACCAAGGGCAGCTCGCGCTCGAGCTCGGTTGCGCGACCCTCGATGACCACGAAGCGGGCGGCCCGCGCCTGCTCGGCGATCTCGGCCAGCAACCGGGTCTTGCCGATGCCGGCCTCGCCGAGCACGGTCAGCAGGCGCCGCTCGCCGACCGCGACCGCATCGAGAGCTCCACCCGCCGTTTCCAGCTCCGCCGCCCGTCCTGGCAGGCCACCCCCTCGCATCGGCCCAGGCTAGTCGAGGGGTTCCCCCGATGTTCGAGCCCGGGCGAGGCGGGATCGTCGCCGGGACCCGATAAACCGGCCGAAAGGACGACAGATGTTGCAAGCAGGAGACAGGTTCGAAAACCCGGCGACCCGGGAGAGCGGGCGGATCATCACCGCGGCCGCCGACACCGAGGGCCGCTACATGCAGGGCGAGATCCGGCTCCGCCCGGGTGGGGGAGTGCCGCTGGCGCACCGCCACCGCGAGTGCGAAGAGCGCTTCGAGGTTGTCGAGGGGGAGCTGACGATCGAGCTCGACGGCGAGTCCCGAACCCTCGTCGCGGGCGAAGAGCTCTCGGTCCCGATCGGCGCCGCCCATCGCTATCTCAACCGCTCCAGCGCCGACGCCGTCTTCCGCTGCGAGGTTTGGCCGGCGGCGCGCTTCGAGGAAATGGTGGTGACGATGTTCGCCCTCGCGATCGAGGGCAGGACCGATGCGAAGGGCGCCCCCTCGCCACTGCAGATGGCGGTGATCCTCGACGAGTTCGCCGACGTCCTCGAGCCGGTCGGACCGCCGCGCTGGTTGCAGCGGCTGGCGATCCCGCTCCTCGCCCGGATCGGGCGGGCGCGCGGTTTGCGACCCGTCTACGCGCACCACGCCGAGGTCTTCGCCTCCTCGCAGCCGCCGCTCGAGAGCGCTGACCGGGTCGAGGGGACCCGATGAGGCGCCCTGTCGCCCTGGCGCTCGCGGCGCTCGTGATCGCAGCCGCTCCCGGTACCGCCGCCGCTGACGGCCCGACGGCGATCGGCGCTGCCGAGAGGGCCGACGGGTCCGGCGCGCCGCCCCGCGTGGCCCGCTTCCTCGCCGGTTCCCCGGCACGGGGCGCCGCGAGCCTGCTCGCCTCCTCTCGAAGCGCGGCCGACCGGGGCAGCCTCGGCCTGCCCTCCTACGCGGAGCTGCTGGGACCGGGCTGGAAGCGGAAGGCGGCCAGGGCAGACGCCCGGTTCGCCCGCCTCGGACCGGTACGGGCTGGCCGTGATCGGCGCGCCGCGGCGTCCTCGGCCGCGTCCCCGACCGCCTCCTTCGAACGGACGCTCGGCGCGCAGGACGCGCTGAAGGGCCGAAGCGGTCGCCAGACCCGCACCCTGCGGGTCACGACCAGCCTCGATGGCGGTTGCCCGCGTCCCAACGCGCTCGGCACCGGTTACGGGTGGTCCGGGCTGGGGCGCGCGACCTACCTGGTGACGACGACCGAGCGGATCGGCCGCTTCGACCTGACCACCTCGGTCTTGTTCGACGGCCGCTTCAGGACCAGCCCGGAGATGCGGGACAACGCCACCGCGGCGAGCTTCAGCGGCGCCGACGCGGGTGAGATCTCGATCACCCGCAACCAGGTTGCGCTCGACCGGCGCTCGGGGAAGCGACGCACCGTTGGCGAGACCGAGCGCTTCACCAGCGCACTCGACCCGTTCTACGGGCCCGACGGCGAGTTCAGCGCCTTCGTCGCCGGGCAGGAGGACGGCGCCCCGGCACCCCCGCGGCGGCTGACGACGGGAGCCTGGAAGGAGGCCGCGAGGCGCTTCATGGCGATCCCGTATGAGGCCTTGCGCAGCCGCGTCCTCGAGGCCGAGCGGCTGGCGCGGACCCCCAACGCCTGTGTCACGGTCGCCGTCGACGCGCCCGGCCATCTGGCGCCGGGCCAGGCTGTGGAGCTGACCGGGACGGCCAAGCCGACGGCCGCGGCGGCCGGCGGAACGCCGATCAAGTTCGCGGGGGCGTTGCGAGGCACCTGGATCAACCCGCGCGGCCAGAGCGCCGTGCCGCTCTCCTCAATCGAGCGAGTGCGGGAGGGAGGGCCGTGGTACTCGTTCACCGCACCGCCGGCGCCGTGGCCGGACTCGATCCCGGTCGGGATCGAGCTGGAGCTGCTCAGCGGAGCTGGGATCGCGAAGACCCCGGTCACTTTCAAGGCAGAGCAGTCGCAGCTCCGTTTCGAGATCCTCGACGCCTCGGTCGAGACCCGCACCACCGCATCTCGACCGTCGCCCTACTGCGGTGAGGTCGGAGGCCAGCAGTCCTTCAGCGGCCGCCTCTCGCCCCTGCCCAGCTCAACTGACAACCAGCTGACCCTCGCCGACGGCACCGTGAGCGGGGGCCTGGAAGCGCGCGTGCAGGCGAGCTGGCACGACCACTCCGTCTTCGGCTGCCGGGCGGGAGCGTCGGGCAGCGAGCCGTGCCAGGCGACGATGCCCGATCGCAGTCCCGCCGGCGACGGCAGCTGGCCGATCAACGTCAGCTTCGAGCCGGCTCAGAACCCGACCGAGCTCACCCTGGCCTGGCGCATGGACGACCCGGAGGTCGGCTTCGTCGACGCCGGCGACGCGGAGTGCAACGCTCACGTCTGGGGCTTCTTCCCGGACGAGGTGCGCCGGCGGACGATCTCCCGTTCCGCCCTGCAGGCCAGCGGGCCGATCACTCTGACCTTCGCCGGCAGTGGCCACCT
Source organism: uncultured bacterium (assembly GCA_966211075.1). GTDB lineage: Bacteria > Actinomycetota > Thermoleophilia > Solirubrobacterales > 70-9 > VAYN01. Next base: position 5,970 of record CBIHMQ010000045.1, on the reverse strand, counting down.
CGAACAGCACGCCGGCTACGAGCCCGCCAGCATCGACCACCGCTGGGATTACGAGCTTACGATCCGAAGGGTAGGTGGCTAGCCGAGCCGAGCCGCCAGGGATCGCCGAGCTCGGAGACGATCTCGCCGGGCTGGGGGATCCAGACCAAGCTCATAAATCCGAAGGTCGCAGGTTTGAATCCTGCCCCGCCATAGGACCCGGCGCTACGGCGTCGACGCGCCAGCCGGGCTCGCGTCGCCGCGGAGGTGGCGGATCTCGGGGACGCCGAGCAGGGCCAGGGTTGCGACGACGGCGAGGGTGAAGGCCAGCCAGAGGGAGCTGCCGGTTCCGATCAGGGTCGCGACCGGGCCCCAGATGGCTAGGCCCAGGGGGTAGAAGGCGAGGGAGCCGAACCAGTCGTAGGAGCTGACTCGGGATAGGGACTTGGTGGGGATGTGGCGTTGGAGGGTCGACTCCCAGACGGAGATGGCCAGGGCCATGCCGGCGCCGGAGAGGAGGGCGCCGCAGGCGATCAGGGGGACCGATGGGGTGGCCGCGAGGAAGGCCAGGGGCAGGGCGAAGAGGCCGTCGGCGAGGGCGGCGAAGAGGAGCGGCCTGGTCGGTTTGGCTCGTACGGCGAGGAGGCTGCCGGCCAGGGCGCCGACGCCCATCGCGGCGAGGATGGAGCCCCAGGCAGCGGCGCCGCCGAGGTCGTTCGCGGCGACGATCGGGCCGAGGGTGCCCCACGCTCCCCAGAGCAGGTTGACGATCGCGAAGTAGGCGACGAAGGTCCAGACCCACCGGCGCGAGCGGAAGGCGGCCCAGCCGTCACGCAGGTCGGCGGCGAAGGAGCTTCGTTGCGCCGCGGCACGGGTCGGAACGCGCAGCATCGCGAGGCAGGCCGCGCTTGCCGCGAAGGTCAGGGCGTCGACCGCGATCGCCCAGCCGGCCCCGGCGGCGGCGACGAGCAGGCCGGCGACGACGGGGCCGAGGATTTCGCCCGTCGAGACGGCGCTCGCGTTCAGTGCGTTCGCCGGCTGCAGCTGCTCGGTGAGGACGATCTCGGGCAGCAGGCCGGTCGAGGCGGGGCCGAAGAAGCCGGTGGCGGCGCCGGCCACGCCGGCCAGCAGCGCCAGCATCCACACCTCCGCCGCGCCGGCGATGAGCAGGACGGCCATCGTGCCCTGGCTCGCGACCCGCACCAGGTCCGCGGCCACCATGACGGCGCGGCGGGAAGCCCGGTCGGCGACGACGCCGCCGACCAGCACGGTCGCCACCAGGGGGAACGTCCCCGCGGCCAGCACGAGCCCGACGTCCGCGACCGAACCGCCGATCTCCAGCACCGCGAAGGCGAGCGCCACGGCGACCATGCGGTCGCCCAGGACCGAGACCGCCTGGCCGCTGAAGAGGAGCCGGAACTCCCGCCCGCGGAGTACGTCGAGGCTCGCGGGCAGGCGCGCCAAGAGGTGCCCTGCCGTCCCTACCGGGCCAGGTAGCCGCCGTCGACCGGGAGGATCGCCCCGGTGATGAAGGACGCGGCGTCGGAGGCCAGGAAGCAAATCGCCTCCGCCACCTCGCTGGGCTCGCCCAGCCGACCCATCGGGTGCGCGGCCCGCATCGGCTCGAGGTAGTCGTCGGGCAGCGCCGCGGCGGCCTCGGTTCGGATCGTCCCAGGGGCGACCGCGTTGACCCGGATCCCACGCGGCGCCAGTTCGACCGCCAGGTGCTTGGTCAGGCCGGAGGCGACGAACTTGGCGGGGCCGTAAGCGGCTTGGCTGGACTGGCCGGCGAGGCCGGAGATCGAGGAGAGGCAAACGATCGAGCCGCCCTCGGGGCCCATCGCTTCGACCGCGAACTTGCAGGTGAGGAACATCCCGCGGCCGTCGACCGCCATCACCTCGTCCCATTCCTCGGCGCTGGCCTGCTCGATTCCGCTGAGGGGGATGATCCCGGCATTGGCCACGAGCGAGTCGAGGACGCCGAAGCTCTCGACCGCGGTGGCGATGATTCGGCGCGCGTCCTCCTCGACGGAGACGTCGCCGAGCACGGTCGCGACCTCGACTTCACCGCCCAGGCTCGCGGCGGCGTGCTGGAGGCCGGACTCGTCGACGTCGTTGAGGACCAGGCGCGCGCCTTCGCGGGCAAAGACCCCGGCGGTCGCCCGGCCGATCCCCTTCGCGGCGCCGGTGATGACCACCGACTTTCCGTCCACTCGTCCCGGCCTCATCCTGCGTTCACGCTACCCGCTCTCACCTTGGAAATGGGGAACCTGACCTCGACGGCGAGGCCACCCTCGGGCCGGGCCTCGGCCAGCAGGGTGGCGTGGTGGGCGGTCGCGATGGCTTGGACGATGGAGAGGCCGAGGCCGTGGTGGCCGTCGCTCGGCGCCGTGCGGTCGGTGCCGAGGCGCTGGAAGGGCTCGAGGAGACGCTCCACCTCGGCGGCGGGGACCGGGGGCCCGTCGTTGGCCACCGAGAGGAACGCGCCGCCGGTGCCGGTGCCGGTCCTGACCTTCACCCGGCCTCCGGGGACGTTGTAGCGGACGGCGTTGTCGACGAGGTTGCGGACGAGGCGCTCCGCGAGGGCGGCGTTGCCGGCGACGGGGGCGGGCTCGAATTCGCCGTCGATCCGCACCTCGAGGGGACCCGTCTCCGGGTCGCGCAGGACGGTCTCGGCGACCGCGGCGAGGTCGAACGGCTCGCGCCGGTCGAGGCCGCGCTCGCTCGAGGCGAGCGTCAGCAGCGACTCGAGCAGCCGCTCCTGCTCCCCGCCGAGCGCCAGCAGCCGCCGCGAGGTCGCCCGGAACGAGTCGATCGTCGCGGCGGGGTCGGTGAGCCGCTCCTCGAGCAGCGCCCGCCACAGCGTCAGCGGCGTGCGGAGCTCGTGGGCCGCGTTGGCGACGAAGCGCTGCTGGGCGCCGAAGGCGGTCTCGAGCCGGGCGAGGAGGCCGTCGACGGTGTCGGCGAGGTCCTTCAGCTCGTCGCGGGGGCCCGGGAGCGCCAGGCGCTCGTGCAGGTTGCGCTCGGAGATCTGCCGCGTGGCCGCCGTCATCGTCCGCAGCGGGCGCAGGACGCGGCCCGCGACCAGCCAGCCGAGCGCCACCGAGGCCACCGTCATGATCGCCAGCGCGATCCCGGACTGGACGAGCAGTTGGTGGAGAACGTCGGCGTGGTTGGCTTCGAGCCCGGCGATCCTCGACTCGATGTCCTGGCGCACCTCCGGGGACGGGTTCGGCTCCCCCATCGGGAAGATCAGGTTGACCCCGGTGTTGTGGCGGAAGAGGGCGTAGGTGATCGCGAGCAGCACCGCCCCCGAGGCGAGGAACAGGCCGCTGTAGAGCAGGGTCAGGCGCAGGCGGACGGTCGGCGGGGGCAGGTGCGTCCAGCGCCGGGGCATGTCAGATCCGGTAGCCGCCCTGGGGGACGGTGACGATCACGGGCGGCTCGCCGAGCTTCGCCCGCAGCCGGTTGATCGTCGACTTGACCGTGGTCGTGAACGGGTCGGCCTCCTCGTCCCAGACCCGTTCCAGCAGCTCCTCGGCGGAGACGACGCGGCCGCGGGCGGCGAGCAGGTGCTCGAGCACCGCCAGCTCCTTCGGGCTGAGCGCCAGCCGCTCGCCGGCCCGCGTCGCGACCCGCCGGCCGGGGTCCAGCCGCAGGTCGCCGTGCTCGAGGATCGGTGGCACCGGTGGCTGCGCGCGCCGCGCCAGCGCGCGGATTCGGGCCAGCAGCTCGGCGTAGGCGAACGGCTTCGGCAGGTAGTCGTCGGCGCCGATGCTGAGCCCCTCGACCCGCTCGGCGATCGTGCCCGAGGCGGTCAGCATCAACACCTTCGTCTCCCCGTCCCGCGCCACCAGCGCGCGGCAGACGTCGTCGCCGTGCAGGCGAGGCAGGTCGCGGTCGAGCACGACCACGTCGTAGTCGACGACCCCGGCGCGGAGCAGGGCCTCCTCGCCGTCCGCCGCGACGTCCGCGGCGATCCCGTCGCGGCGCAGGACCCGGGCGACGGACTCGGCCAGCTCGGCGTGATCCTCGACCACAAGGACTCTCATCGTCGCGCCCAAGGATGCCCGACCGCGGTCACAGGGCGGTCACAGCCCCGATGACCGCCGTGTGACCACCCGCCTCCTAGAACTGGAGCCAGAGATGGCGAGCAGTCCGAAAGGAGCGGGAATGAAGAAGCGAGACTGGCTGGTGGCCCTGACCCTGGCGCTCTGCGTCGTGGGGCTGGCGGCCTGCGGCGGAGGCGATTCGGGCTCCGACGGCCGTGGCGAGAGCGCCGAGCGCGAAGAAGAGGCGGGGCTCGAATTCGCCGAGTGCATGCGCGAGCAGGGGGTCGAGATGGAGGACCCGACGCCGGGCGAGGGGATCGACGTCGGCGGCGACCCGAGCGACCCGGCGGCGAAGCGGGCGCTGGCGGCGTGCGACGAGAAGCTCGACGGCGTCGCGCAGGAGGTCACCCCCGAAGAAGACGAGGAATTCAGAGAAGGGTGGCTGGCTTTCTCCGAGTGCGTGCGCGAACAGGGCATCGACCTGGCCGACCCGGAATTCCTCGGCCCCGGCAAAGTGCACCTGGGGATCGCCGGGGTCGACACGAGCTCACCCGCCTTCGAAGCGGCGGCGGAAGCTTGCCAGGACGAGGTGCCCGACAGCAACGGCCTCGGCGTCGGTGGCTGACGTGGGGGAGCGGGCGGGAAGGATGCGGCGCGGTCTGGACGCGGCGAGAGGGCGACGAGCGCTGGCCGCGTCTGCGCTGGTGGCGCTGCTCGCGGCGGGCGCGCTGGCGCTGCTGCTCGGCGGCTCCGGCGGCGGTGCCGCGGCCGGCTCGTCTGTCGGCGCCGCCGCCGGCGGCACGGTCGAGCGACGCACCCTGGCCGAACGCCTGACCGCCACCGGGACGATCGGCTACGCCGGCGAGACCACGGTGCTGGCACGCCTCTCCGGCACGGTCACGGCGCTGCCGGCGATCGGCGACGCGGTCCGCCGCGGCGAGCGCCTCTACGCGCTGGACGGCGAACCGGTGGTCCTGATGTACGGCGCGGTGCCGCCCTACCGGGACCTGGCGGAAGGGGTGGGGGAGGGGAAGGACGTCGAGCAGCTGGAGCGCAACCTGGCGGCGCTCGGCTACGAACCCGGCACCGTCGACGGAGAATTCACCTCCGCCACCGCCGCGGCGATCGCCGCCTGGCAGGAGGACCTCGGGCTCGAGGCCAGCGGCGAAGTCGAGCTGGGGAGGGTCGCTTTCCTGCGTGGGCCGCAGCGGGTCACCGAGCTGGAAGCGACCCTGGGCGAAGCGCTCGGCGGCGGGGGTGGGGGCGAAACCGAAGCCGAGGCCTCGTCGATCCGGGTCCTCCGCACCAGCTCGACGGGGCGCGTCGTCAGCGTCGAGCTCGAAGCCGACCGGCAGTCGATCGTCCACCGCGGGCAAAGGGTCGAGGTGCTCCTTCCCGGCGGCGCCCAAGCTCCCGGCGAGGTGCGTCGCCTGGCCGCGGTCGGGTCGTCGGGCGGCGAAGCCGGATCGGGCGAAGAGGCCGAACCGGGCGTCGAAGCGACGATCGCGGTGATCGGCAAGCACCGCATCCCCGCGCTCGACGGGGCGACGGTCAGCGTCCGCTTCACCCAGCGAGTCCGCGAGCACGTGCTCAGTGTGCCGCTGACCGCGCTGCTCGCGATCGGCGGCGACCGCTTCGCCGTGGTCGTCGAGGAAGGCGCGGCGCGGCGGCGGGTCGAGGTGAGGCCGGGGCTCGCCGCCGACGGCTTCGTCGAGGTCGAGGGCAAGGGCCTGCGGGAGGGAATGCGGGTCGAGGTCGCCGAATGAGCGCGGCGGGGCGCGGCGCGGAGCCGGTGCTCGAGCTGCGCGACGTCCGCAAGGCCTACCCGGGTGGGGTCGAGGCGCTGCGCGGGGTCTCGCTGCGGATCGATCGCGGCGAGCTGACCGCGATCGTCGGCCCCTCCGGGTCGGGCAAGTCGACCATCGGCCGGCTGCTGTTC
>CBIHMQ010000044.1:0-12272 GCA_966211075.1 uncultured bacterium | reverse complement strand
TCGTGGCCGCGGGCGCGCAGGTATTTGCCGAGGGCGCCGGCGACGATCGAGAGGATCACGTCGTTGACGGTGCCGCCGTGGGCATCCTTGACCCGCTTCAGCTCGCCGAGGTCGGCCTGGACCATCGCGAAGCGCCGGTGCGGGCCGATCTCGACGTTGAAGACCGAGTGCGGCGCCGACATCCCGGTGCCGATCATCTTCGAGGTGAGGCCGATGCCGCGCGCCACCTGACGGGGGCCGCGGAAGGCGGCGCGGACGCCGCGGGCGATCTCCTTGGGGCTGGTCATCCGCTCGCGGAGGGCGTCGCCGAGCAGTTTCAGGTCGGTCGGTTCGGGCCGGGCGAGCCAGGGGGGAGGGGAGGCCCGCGGGCCTTCCGGCTCGGCGTCGAGGTCGAAGAGGACGGTGGTGATGTCGACGCCGGAGACGCCGTCGACGAGGGCGTGGTGGCTCTTGCCGATGATCGCGAAGCGGTTGCCGTGCAGGCCCTCGACCAGCCACAGCTCCCAGAGCGGCTTGCTGCGGTCGAGCTGCTGGGAGAAGATCCGCGAGGCGAGGTTGCGCAGCTGCTCGTCGCTGCCGGGTGCCGGCAGCGCGGTCTGACGCACGTGGTACTCGAGGTTGAGGTGCGGGTCGTCGACCCAGACCGGCCGGCCCTGGTCGAAGGGGACGAAGCGCAGCTTCTGACGGAAGCGCGGGACCAGGTGCAGGCGCGAGCCGATGTGGTCGCGGAACTCCTGGTGCGTCGGGGCCGGACCCTCGAAGACCGCCACCGAGGCGACGTGCATGTGGGCGCCCGCCCGCTCGAGGTGGAGGAAAGAGGTATCCAGCCCGCTGAGTCGTTCCGTCATCGAGTCATCTTCGCACAGGAGGGTCAGGCACGACACCGGCTGATTTTTCGCTTTGCGCTGCGGTTTGCATGCGATCTTGCCGGAACCGCGCCCTGTGAGGGGCATCACTTTGGCGCTCCGGGAGGCGCCCTAGCGTGTTCGGTCTTAGAACGAACGAACCCCATCTGCCGAGTCCCGGCTCGCCACGCGAGCGGGAGCGGGGGACCCAAACGCCGCGGCGAGCTGCCGCGGCAGGGGCGAATCGGGCGGCGAGCCGCCCGTAGCGCCGCCGGCCTCTGGCCGAGCGCGCGAGCCCGTCAGCTAACCCCGTAGGCAGCGAGAAAGCGAGTGATTAGACGATGCGATACCTCCTGCCCGCGGCGGCTGCTGCCGTCGCGCTCTCGGTCGGCGCCGTGCCGGCCGCGGCGACGGATTCGCAGCATCGCAAGCAGCACCGGGCGGAGCAAATCGGCTCCCACGTCTCCCTGCACGTCTCGCGCCACAGCCTGGTGCGCGGCGAGGCGGTGGTGGCGCGGGGCCGGGTGCGGCCCGCCGGTCGCCACCGGGTCAAGCTGGTCCTGCGCGGCCCCGACGGCGGCGCCCTGACCGCGAGGACCAAGGCAAACGGCCGCTTCCAGGCGCGCTTCTCGCCGGACGTCTCCGGCAACTACGCGGTGCGCGCCTACGGCGTCCACAGTGCCCATGTCCGCTCCGACACCAGCCCGGCGCGGCGCCTCACCGCCTACCGGCCGGCCGGCGCCTCTTACTACGGCCCCGGCCTCTACGGAAACGGGGTCGCCTGTGGCGGCACCCTGCTGCCGGGCACGCTCGGCGTCGCCCACAAGACGCTGCCGTGCGGGACCAGGGTGAAGCTGCGCTACCGCGGCCGCACCGTCACCGTGCCGGTGATCGACCGCGGCCCCTACGTGGCCGGCCGCGACTACGACCTCACCGCGGCGACCAGGGAGCGCCTGCGCTTCCCCGGCACCGGGACGGTTCTGGCGAGCCGCTAGGCGACCGAGCCGAGGCCGGGCCGCAGCTGCGGCTCGGCCTCGGTGGGCTCGGCGTCGGCCTCGTGCTCGAAGGAGGCGACGCGGACGCCGAGCAGCCGCACCGGCCGCCGCGGGTCGTAGGCCCGCAGCAGCTCGAGGGCGACCGGCCCGACCACGTCGGGATCGTTGGTCGCGGCCTCGACCGTGTGCGAGCGGGTGACGTTGGTCCAGTCGTCGAGCCGGACCTTGATCCCGATCGTGCGCCCCTCCAGATCGCGCTTGCGCAGGCGCCGGCAGAGCTCCGCGGAGAGCTCGGCGAGGTGCCGCTCCAGGACCACCCGCTCGCGCACGTCGACGTCGAAGGTGGTCTCGGCCGACTGCGACTTGGTCTCGCGCTCGACCGTGACCGGCGTCTCGTCGAGGAGGCGGCCGCGGGTGTGCAGCCAGCTGCCGCTGCGGGGCCCGAAGGCCGCCTCCAGCTCCGCGGGCGGCCGGGCCCCGAGGTCGCGCAGCGTCCGGATCCCCATCCGTTCCAGCTTCGCCAGCGTCTTCGGCCCGATCCCCGGCACGAGGCCCGGAGAGCCGTCCCCGAACCGCTCCAGCGCCTGATCCCGCGAGAGCACCACCAGCCCGGCCGGCTTGCCGAGCTCGCTGGTGATCTTCGCCAGCATCCGGCTCTCCGAGATCCCCACCGAACAGGTCAGCCCGGTCTCCTGTCGGATCTCCGCCGCGATCCGCCGCATCGTCGCCTTCGGCGAGAAGATCCCGGTCAGGTCCAGATAAGCCTCGTCGAGCCCAACCACCTCGACCACCTCGGCGTTCCCGCGCAGCACCTCCATCACCCGCGCCGATGCCTCCCGATACGCGGGAAAGTCCGGCTGTATATAGACCGCATCAGGCAGCCTGCGCCGCGCCGTCGCCGCCGGCATCGCCGAGTGGATCCCCGCCAGCTTCCGCGCCTCGTAGCTGGCCGTCGTCACCACCGCCCGCGGCCCCGACCCGCAGACGACGACCGGCTTCCCCTTCAGCTCAGGTCGCCGCCGCAGCTCGACCGACGCGTAGAACGCGTCCATATCCAGATGGGCGACCGTGCGGGGCCAGTCCTTGATCGACACGACTGGAAGTTAGCGCCCTCTTCGGCGGACACGAACAGATGTTCGCCCGAGTCCGAGACGCCGAACCCCTTAGGCTTCCAGCGATGGCTACCCCGGAGGCGAAGAACCTCGAGGCGATCTCGAAGGCGATCGACCAGCACAACACGAACTGCCCGTTTCCGGCGGCCGAGGTGCGGATGAACCCGTTCGAGGTCGAACGGCTCGGCTGGGACACGATCCGCGGCCTCCCGGTCGTCCCCGACGGCGAGATCGGCACCGGCCGCTTCCGCATCGTCTGCTCCCGCGACCTCGAGAACGACGGCCTGGAGATCACCGAGGCCGTCGGCAAAGAGCTCGAGACCGTCGCCCCGGCCAATAACTAACTAACGCCCTGAGCGGGCGTCTGGCCAAGCAGATCAAGGACGCAGGGAGCGAAGCGTGCTCCGCACGTGAGCGACCGAGGACGCCGAGATGCGCCAGCCAGACGCCCGCTCAGATCTCGTTCCAGAAATCCAATCCGAGTTCCGAGAGCCAGTTCTGGGCCTCGATGTTGAGCTGGAAGAGCTCGCCGGTGAGGATCAGGACGCCCATCCCGATCAGGATCAGGCCGCCGACGGCGACGATCGCCTGGTAGTGGCGCTTGACGACGGCGAAGGCGGTGGTCATTCGGGAGAAGGCGAGGGCGGTGAGCAGGAAGGGGATCGCCAGCCCGGCCGAGTAGACGGCGAGCAGGAAGGCGCCGCGGCCGGCGGATCCGGAGAGCGAGGCGGCGGAGAGGATGGCGCCGAGGGTGGGGCCGATGCAGGGGGTCCAGGCGATCGCGAAGGCGGCGCCGGCGACGATGGGGCCGCCTTTGCCGGCTCGCGCCAGCAGGGCGTCGACGTGCCACTCGCGGTTGAGGCGGGTGACGAACATCGAGGCGACGAAGAGGACGCCCATGGCGATGATCAGCACCCCGGAGATCTTCGTCAGCAGCTCTTTGTTGTCGCGCATGATCGAGCCGAGGCCGGTGGCGGTGAGGCCGAGGACGATGAAGATCGCCGAGAAGCTGGCGACGAAGAGCAGGCTGGGGCCGAGCACGCGGCGCCAGTTGGCGTCCTCGAGCTCGTTGGCGGAGACGCCGGTGACCGCGGACAGGTAGCCGGGCACGAGCGGCAGCACGCAGGGCGACAGGAAGGAGACGATTCCCGCCGCCAAAGCGGCGAAGATGCCGACTCCCGCAGCGGGATCGGAACTGAGGACGGCGTTGACCAAGACCCCTGAGATTACCCCCAGCGAGGGCGCGCCCGGCCGCGGCTCGCGGCTCTTCGACGCCTCCGGGCGGGTGATGCGGCTGCGGGCCTCGCCGCTGTTCGGGATCGGGCCCGGCGAACCGGGGCCGTCGCTGCGGCGCGGCGCCCTGATCGCGGTCCCGGTCGGCGTCGCCCTGATCGTCGAGTTCGGCTTCGACGCTCCGACCAAGGGCGCGCTCGCCACCGGCGCCATGTTCGCCGGCTTCGCCGGGCTGGACGCCCCGGCCAGACCCCGGGCCGCGTGGCAGGCGGCAGCGGCGCCGCTGGTCGGCGCGATGGCGGCGCTCGGCGTCCTCAGCAGCCAGGCGGCGCCGCTGGCGGTGGTGACGATGGCGCTGGTCGGCGCCGCCGCCGGCTACTGCTTCAGCTACTCGCTGCGGCTGGCGATCTTCGGCCTCGTCGGGGCGCTCACCCTGCTCGTCTCCCAGGGCCTCTTCCTCGAGGTCGACGAGACGGTCCCGGCGCTGATCTGGGGCACCGTCGGCGGGCTCATGCAGGTGGTCTGGTCGCTGCTGGTCTGGGTCGCGGTCGACCGCTGCGAGCGCGGCCAGCCGAGCGGCTGGGACGCCCGCGAAGTTCGCGCCGCCTTCGCCTCGAACCTCACCCTGGGCTCGGAAACCATGCGGCACGCGATCCGTTTCGGCGTCTCGCTGGCGGTCGGCGTCGCCGTCTACCGCGCCTTCGACATGGACAACCACGGCTTCTGGATCCCGCTGACGATCCTCTTCGTGATGCGGCCGGACCGCGACGAGACCTACCTGCGGGTGGTCCTGCGCGCGGTCGGCACCGTGCTCGGCGTCGCCCTCGCGTCGCTGCTGGCGGAAGCGCTCGGCCGCGGCGACGTCGCCACCATCGTCGTCCTCACCGTCGCCACGGCGCTGGCGCTGGGCCTGCTGGCCGTCCAGTACGCCCTCTTCACGACCGCGATCACGGTCTACGCGGTGCTGCTCACCGACACCCTCGGCGAGCCGACCTGGCAGGCGGACAAACTGCGCCTGATCGGTACCGCGGTCGGCCTCCTGATCATCTTCCTGGCCTTCGTCGTCTGGCCCGATCCGGAGCGGGGGAGGGATCTCAAATTTCGGGTTCTGAGGCCGCCTCCGGACCCGCCCGAAGCGGCATCGCGCTAGATTCCTGGCTACGCAGCCAAACCGCCGCGCGCACGCGGGGGAACCGAGGGGAGCCAAAGTTGAGCCAGCGCACGTTCGTGATCGGGGTCGGGATGACCAAGTTCGAGAAGCCCGGCAGCAAGGAGGGCGACTACCCCGACTGGGCCAAAGAGGCGGGGGAGAAGGCGCTCGCCGATGCCGGCATCCCGTACGAGGACGTCGAGCAGGCCTACGCGGGCTACTGCTACGGGGACTCGACCTACGGCCAGCGGGCGCTCTACCAGCTGGGCCTGACCGGGATTCCGGTCGTCAACGTCAACAACAACTGCTCGACCGGCTCCTCGGCGCTGTTCCTGGCCCGCCAGGCGGTCAAGGGCGAACTCGCCGACTGCGCGCTGGCGCTGGGCTTCGAGAAGATGGAGCCGGGCAGCCTCGGGGTCAAGTACACCGACCGCACCAACGCGCTCGACAAGCACGCGATGAGGATGTTCGAGATCCGCGACCCGGAGCAGTCGCCGCCGGCGCCGCAGATGTTCGGCAACGCCGGCCGCGACCACATGCAGAAGTACGGCTCCAACCCCGACCACTACGCCTGGATCGGCTGGAAGAACCACAAGCACTCGGTCAACAACCCCTACGCCCAGTTCCAGGACGAGTACTCGCTGGAGGACATCAAGGCGGCGAAGATGATCCACGACCCGCTGACCAAGCTGCAGTGCTCGCCGACCTCCGACGGCTCGGCCTGCGCGATCGTCGCCTCGGAGCGCTACGTCGACGAGCACGGCCTCTGGGAGCGGGCGGTGGAGATCGCCGGCCAGTCGATGGTCACCGACCTCAGCTCGACCTTCGCCGAGGACGCCGACTGCATGACGATCGTCGGCGCCGACATGTCGAAGCTGGCCGCCGACCGCGCCTACGAGGAGGCCCAGGTGGCCGCCGCCGAAGTCGACGTCTGCGAGCTGCACGACTGCTTCAGCGCCAACGAGCTGATCACCTACGAAGCGCTCGGGTTCGCCGCTGAGGGCGAGGCGCACAAGCTGGTCGAGGAAGAAGCGACGACGTTCGGCGGCAAGGTCGTCGTCAACCCCTCGGGCGGCCTCATCTCCAAGGGGCACCCGCTCGGCGCCACCGGCCTGGCGCAGTGCTCGGAACTGACCTGGCAGCTGCGCGGCGACGCCGAGAAGCGCCAGGTCGAGGGCGCGAAGGTGGCCCTGCAGCACAACATCGGCCTCGGCGGTGCCGCCGTGGTCACCGTCTACAAGCCGGCGAGCTAGGAGCCCGCGGCACCAAGGAGGAGCACGATGGCGAAGCAGCGGCGTTCACTCGGGGGCAAAGTGGTGGCGATCACCGGCGGCGCTCGCGGGATCGGCAAGGCGACGGCGACGGCGCTGGTCCGGAAAGGCTGCCGCGTCGCCATCGGCGATCTCGACCTGGAGCTGGCCGAGAAGACGGCGGCGGAACTGGGCGGCGGCACGGTCGCCCTGCCGCTCGACGTCACCGACCGCTCCTCCTTCGCGGCCTTCCTCGACGAGGCCGAGCGCCAGCTCGGCCCGCTCGACGCGGTGATCAACAACGCCGGGATCATGCCGGTGACGCCGTTCGTCGAGGAGAGCGAGGAGTCGGTCCACCGCCAGATCGACATCAACCTGCACGGCGTCATCACCGGCACCCAGCTGGCGATCGAGCGCCTGCGCCCGCGCGGCACCGGCTACATCGTCAACCTCGCCTCCCAGGCCGGCAAGGCGGGAATCCCCGGGATCGCCACCTACAGCGCCACCAAGCACGCCGTGGTCGGCCTCAGCGAGGCGGTGCGGACCGAGCTGCGCGGCAGCGGGGTCGAGGTCGTCTGCGTGATGCCGACCGTCGTCAACACCGATCTGACCAGCGGCCTTGGCCAGAAGTGGGTGAAACCGGTCGAGGCCGAGGACGTCGCCAACGAGATCGTCGACGCGATGGAAGTACCGCGCTTCGACGTCTTCGTGCCGCGCGCCAACGGCGCCCTCTACAGGGTGATGACGCTGCTGCCGCGCGGCGCCCGCGAGGGCCTCGGTCGCCTGATGAAGGTCGACAAGCTGATGTTCGAGGTCGACCACGGCGCCCGCCGCGCCTACGAGGAGCGGGCGGCCGCCAGCGTTGGCAAGGGCGGGGAGGAGTCGGCCTCGCCCGAGCCCGCTCGGCGCGACGCCGCCTGAGGCGGAGCGGGGCGATGGGCCGGATCTACGACGCCACCTGGGGCCGGGTCTTCCCGGTCTTCTACGAGCGCAGCATCAGGGCGACCGAGGATGCCGGCCTGCGGGAGATGCGCCGGCAGGTGCTGGCCGAGGCCAGCGGCCGCGTCCTCGAGATCGGCGCCGGGACCGGCCTCAACCTCGATCTCTACCCAGACGCGGTCGAGGAGCTGGTTTTGGTTGAGCCCGACCCGCACATGGCCAAGCAGCTGCGACCGAGGTTGTCCGCCTCGGGCCGGCAGGCGACCTTGATCGAGGACTCGGCCGAGCGGGTGCCCTTCGAGGACGCCGGCTTCGACTTCGTCGTCGCCACCCTGGTCTTCTGCACGATCCCGGACCCGGAGGCGGCGCTGCGCGAGGCCGCACGGGTGCTCAAGCCCGGCGGCCGCCTGCTCTTCCTCGAGCACGTCCGCTCCCCGGACCCCTCGCTTGCCCGCTGGCAGGACCGCCTCGAGCGACCCTGGCGCTTTCTCGGCGACGGCTGCCACTGCAACCGCGACACCGTCGCCAAGATCGAGTCCTCGCCGCTCAACCTCGGCGAGGTCGTCCGGGCCGAGATGCCGAAGGCGCCGGCGATCGTGCGACCGCTGGCACGGGGCAGCGCCGTCCGCGCCCTCTGACCGTGCACCTCCGCTGCTCCGCGGCCGTGCACCGGTCAGAATCGACTGCGGAACCTTAACGCCCTCATAGGGGCCTTAAGGTTCCGCGTTCGTCATTTCAGCCTGTTTCCGTCCAGCGGCCGATCGCGGCCCTGCGACGCGGGTCCGCCCGGATCTCGGTGCCAGTGGAACGACAGCCATGGCAGCAAGGCGACGACCAGGCCGAGCAGGAACAGTGCGGCGACGACGAAACCGAGGCCGACTTGGGCGAGCGCTCCCGAGTGTCCCGATTCCAGAAAGGCCGCAAGAGCCACGCAGAGCGAGATAGCCCCGAGTCCGGCTGCGCCGATCCCAGCGCAAGCGGAAAGCCAGGCGAGGTGGTCTTCGATGCTTTCGCCCTCGGCGATCCCCGCGGCCGCGGTTGCGACGCTGAACGCGACCAGGAGGCCGATCCCGACCTGGAGCAGGTCGTGAAAGACGGTCGCGGGCGGCTCGGGGACCGGCAAATAGACGGCGAGCCCCGCACAGATGGCGCCGAGCAGGACGGCGAGGCCCGATCCCTGCAGGAAACCCGACCAGACGGGGCCGAGCCAGGCCCCGGCGGCATCCCGCCTGTTCTTGATCCAACGCACGATAATGGTGGTTATGTCAACTTAGGTCGAACCACCGCCGCGGAGGCGGACAGGCGACTCGCCGGAGAACCGCCTGTCCCCTCTAAGCGCCGCGGGGAGTTAGCTGGCGGCCTTGATGGCGGATTCGAATTCCTCGGGAGTGCTCGGGTTGCCGAGGAGCTCGATGCCGTTGGTGCCGGGGCCTTTGATCGCGAAGGACGGCGTGCCGGTGAAGCCGAAGTTCTGGGCCTGTTCGGTGGTCTGTTCGACTTTCTTTTCCAGCCGCTTCCGGTCCTGGTCCCACTGTTCGATGTCCTTGACCCCGGCGGCTTCGGCGACCGCGGTCAGGAACTCGTCGTCGGCGTATTCGGAGTTCTCGGCGCCCTGGTTGCGGTAAAAGACCTCGAGGTAGTCCCAGCCCCGTCCCTGTTCGCCGGCGGCGAGGACCGCGGCTCCGGCCGGTTTGGACTGCGGGCCGATGATCGTGAAGTTGTGGAAGACCATCTTCGCCTTGCCGGTCCTGACCTGGTTTTCGATCACCTGCGGCAGGACTTCCTCGGAGTAGGCCTTGCAGACCGGGCACTGCATGTCGCCGTACTCGATCAGTTCGACCTTGGCGTTCGGGTCGCCGAGGACCATCCCGTTCTGTTCGATCCCGTTGACGACGCTCTCCGCCGCCGCGACTTCCTGGAGGTTCTCGGCGTCGCCGCCGCTGTCTCCGCCCGAGTTGGCGACGATCAGCACCACCACCGCGACGATCGCCAGGAAGGCGACGCCGGCACCCAGCTGCAGCATCTTCGTCCGCCGGTCGCCGGTCGAGACCTTCGATTCCTCCTGCAGCCGCTCTTCGCGACGCTTCTCCCTCTCCTTCTTGTTGCTCATCTCTCTCCTCGGTAGTTCCCTGCGATTTCGTCGGCGCGGTGCGGCGACGGGCCAACTCTAAGCGAGCTCCGCCTCCCGATCGGGGGGAGCTTCGGGGGGCTCGACCGGAGCCGAGTCCGCATCGTCGGTGCCGGCGTAGCCGATCAACCGAGCTGCGTTGAGAAGGAAGAGAATCGTCATCAGGATGGCGCTGCCGACGCACCACTGGCAGATCGCTTCGATCACCCAGATCTCCAGGTAGGTGAGGTAGACGCTGAAGCCAAAGCCGCCAAGGGCGATCACGAACCCGGCGAAGCGGGCGATGTCGTTGGCGAAGAAGGCGGTCAGGAAGATCCCGACGTAACCGAGGATCCCGAAGATCGCGATGTTTATCCCGGCGATGTGCGAGTAGGAGCTTTCCGCGACGGTCTCGCAACCGCCGCCGCCGGCGACGCAGACCGGCGAGCCACCACCCGACTCGACGATCGTGATGTAGGTCGCGACGGCGATCCCCACCACCGCGAAAAACGCGATTGCACGGCGCAGGTTGCCTTCGCTCGGGAAATTCATAGCGATGACGATAAAGCCTCGGCATAAAAGGCGCCTATATGCCGGGAGAGGCGGCCCCCCTGCCAAGCCAGCGGCGACTCCCCCTCCCCCTCGCCGAGCAGCTCGGCCCGTGGCAGCGCTTCCGCGTAGGCGACGGCGGCGGCGCGCGGGTGGCCCGGATCGGCCTCGTCGCCGCTGGCGACGATCAGGGCCGGGACCGCCAGCGACTCCAGCTCCGCCAGCGATCCGAAGGGGCGCGATCGCGGCACCTCGCGCAGCGCTTCGGCGAGGGCTGCGGGGTGGCGCTGCAGCAACAGCCGTTCGCGGGTGAAGCGCAGGATCGCCTCGCGCCAGCGGGGGTCGCTCGCCTGGTGATCGCCGACGTAGGAGACGAAGCCGTCGATACCGCCCGCTTCCAGGGCCGCCGCCAGCCCGTCCCAGTAATCGAGCGACTCCGGCTCGATCGCGCCGGTGTAAACCGGTCCCACCACGACGAGTCCGGCGAGGCGCTCACGGTGGCGGAGCGCGTAGGCAACCGCGGTGTGGGCGCCCATCGAGTGCCCAGCGAGGAGGAACGGCTCCCCCTCTCCCAGCCGGGACGCGACGACGCGCTCCAGGTCCTCGACGAGCCGCGGGTATCCATAACCCTGGCCGGCTGGGGCGGGGTCGGACTCGCCATGACCGCGGGCGTCGTAGGCGACGACCCGGTGACCGGCGCGCTCGAGCGCCCGCGAGCCGTGCACGACGTAGCGTCGGGTCGCGGTGATGCCGTGACAGAGGACGACCGGCGGCCCCTCCCCGGCCGCCTCGCCGCGCAGCAGCGGCGCCGGCCCGAGCTCGAACTGCGCCGTGGCGGCCGCGGCCATCAGGCCAGCGCGGCCAGGGCCCGCTCGAGATCGTCGACCGACTCGTAGGTGAGGCCCGCCAGCGTCACCTTGCGGTGGCGGACGATCCCCTCCTCGTCGACGATGAAGATCGCCCGCCGCACCATCGGGCCGGCCGCGACCCCGTAGGCCCGCGCCACCCGCTTGTCCTCGTCGGCGAGCAGCGGCACGCTGAGGCGCTTCTCCTCGGTGAAGCGCTCGTGCGACTCGACCGACTGCGGCGAGACCCCCAGCACGTCGGCCCCGAGGTTGTCGAGGCGATCGCCTTGGTCCCGGTAGGAGCAGAACTGCCTCGTGCAAACCGCCGTGAAGTCCCCCGGGTAGAAGGCGAGGATCACCTTGCGACCCCGGTAATCGGCCAGCCGGTAGGTCCTGCCGCCAGTGCCCGGCAGCTCGAAGTCCGGTGCCGCGTCTCCTACGTCGAGCTTTGCCACCGGTTGACCCTATCCCCTCGGGTTCAGCCCTTCTCGATCGTCATTTCTTCGATCAGGACCGTCTGTTTCGGTTTTTCCCCGACCGTTTCCAGTTCGCCGATGCGCTCGACGACGTCGAGCCCGGAGCTGACCTCGCCGAGCAGCGCGTATTCGGGCGGCAGGCCGGCGTCGGCGCCGGTGACCACGTAGAACTGGCTGCCGGAGGTGCCGGGCGGCTCCGCCGAGCTCTTCGCCATCGCCACGACTCCCTTGGTGTAGGCGAGGTTGGCGGGCGGTTTCTCGACCACGCTGTAGCCGGGTCCGCCGGTGCCGTCGCCGGACGGATCGCCGCCCTGGATCACGAATTCGGGGACGATCCGGTGGAAGGTGGTGTCGTCGTAGAAGCCTTCTTCGGCGAGGTAGGCGACCGAGTTGGCGGTCTTCGGCGCCCGTTTGGTGTCGAGGGCGATTTCGAAGGTCCCACAGTTGGTCTTGACCACGGCGGTCAGCTCCTCGCCGGGCTCGACGGTCTGTTTCGGCGCCTTCAGCTGCACGTTCTTGGGAGCCGGCGCCTCGACCTGCTCGCAGCCGTCGGCGCTCTTCGCCGTGGCGCCGCCGCTGGAATCGTCGCTGCCGCCGCGCGAGATCAGGATCACGGCGACGATCGCGACCGCGATGAGCGCGAAGACGCCAAGGATGATCGGCCTGCGGTCCTTCCCCTCCATCGGCGGCACAGACTAGCCCGTACGATCGGACAGTTGCCGGCACCCCCGCTCACCCCGCTTGCCACGGCCGTCCTCCCGACCCGGAGGA
>CBIHMQ010000043.1:0-12341 GCA_966211075.1 uncultured bacterium | reverse complement strand
TCGAGCTGGCTGGGGCTGCCGCCGGTCGCGGCGATCCTGGCCACCAGCGCGTTGCGCTGGGCCAGCGCCTGGCCGAAGCGCTTACGCAGCTCGGAACGGGCCGGCCACCGCGCGGCGGCGAAGCCGTCGAGGTGGGCGCGTCGCTCCGACGGCGGGCCCTTGATCAGCGAGAGCCGGTCCGGCGCGAAGACGGCGACCGGGGGGCGGCTGCGGGCGAGGGTCGCCGGATCGGCCGGGTTGCCGTCGAGCAGGTGGCGGCGCCCCTCGCTGCGGCTGACCGAAGCGAGCAGGCTCCGCTCGAGCCCGTCCTCGTCGCGGACGGTGACCTCGGCGCGGGCAAAGGAGGCGCCGAACGGGATCAGGTCGCGGCGGTCGGAGGTGCGAAAGGAACGGCCGGTGAGCGCGAAGTAGAGCGCCTCGATCAGGTTGGTCTTGCCGACCCCGTTGGGACCGACGACGCTGACGACTCCAGCCGCCAGCTCGACCCTGACTCCGTCCAGGCTCCGCAGCGGGCTGGCCTCGATCGCGGTGACGAGCACCGGCCCCGCCTCCTCACACGTTGAGCCGGATCGGCATCACCAGATAGCGGAAGTCTTCCCCCTCGACCGGCTGCAACAACCCTGGGCGCAGCGGCGAGATCAGCCGCAGCAGCACCTCGTCGCCGCTGACGCTCTCGATCCCCTCCTTGAGGAACTCGGGGTTGAAGCCGATCTCCAGCGCCTCGCCCTCGAAGGCGGCCGGCATCTTCTCTTCCGCGTCGCCGACATCGGGCGTCTCCGCCGCCACGGTCAGCTCGCCGTCGGCAAAGGAGAGCCGCAGCGGCGCGTTGCGCTGGGCCAGCTGGCTGACCCTGCGGGCGACGTCGAGGAACTCCGAACGCGGCAGCCGCACGTCGTGCTCGTAGGACTCCGGCAGGAGCTGTCGAAAGTTGGGGAACTGCCCCTCGATCAGCCTCGTCGTGAGGACGATCGCCCCTGCCTGAAAAATGGCCTGGTTGGTCTGCAGCGCCACCGCGACCTCGTCAACCCCTTCGGTCGAGAGGATCCGGCTCAACTCGCGCAACGCCCGGGCGGGGATGTTCGCCTCCAGGTCGCCGCCGAGATCCGCCTCGAGCTCGGCCCGTTTGACCGCCAGCCGGTAGGAGTCGGTCGCCACCATCGTCATCTCGCGACCGGAGGCGGTGACGAAGACGCCGGTCAGGACCGGGCGCATGTCGTCGCGCGAAGCCGCCCGGGCGACCAGCTCGATGCTCTCCGCCAAGGCCGCCGCCGGGATCTTCAGGCCCGCCTCGCCCTCCGGCTCGGGGAGCTTCGGGAAGTCCTCGGCGGGGAGGACGCGCAGGTGGAAGCTGGAGCTGCCGCTGCGGATCTCGACATCCCGCTCGGCCTCGCGCGACTCGATCTGCACGGAGTCGTCAGCGAGCGAGCGAGCCACTTCGGCGAGCAGCCGTCCCGGCAGCAGGACCGAGCCCTCCTCGCCGACCTCGGCGGCGACGCTGGTCTTCAGGCCCATGTCGAGATCGGTGGCGGTGAGGGTCACCTTTCCGTCGGCCGCCGTGAGAAGGACTCCGGAGAGCGCCTGGGTCGCGGCGCGGGTCGAGACTGCCCTGGAAACGGTGGAGAGCTTGCTGACGAGTTCTTCGCGTTTGGTCGTGAGCTTCAAGTGATTGATGCCTTCTTGAGTTGAGTTAGGACCTGTGGAAAGGGGCTGTGACTCGGACAGATTGGCTCTCCGGAGCGGTTTACCGCCTGTGGAGGCATCTGTGGGAAAGGCCTGATTCTTGCAGCGCCATCGGCCGTCAGCGGTTGCCGGCGGCTGCGCTGTGGAAAGCGGCGCGCAACTCCTCGACCCGCTGGGCGAGCTCCCCGCCTTCGGTGAGGTTGGACTCGACGCGGCGCAGGGAGTTGAGGACGGTGGAGTGATCGCGGCCACCGTAGAGACGGCCGATTTGCGGCAGCGAGAGGTCGGTCATCTCCCGGGTCAGGAAGATCGCCACCTGGCGGGCCCGCAGCGGTCGCGCCGCCCGGCTGGTTCCGACCAGCTCGGCCCGGGAGATGCCGAAGGCCTCCGCGACCCGCTCCTGGATCTCTTCGACCGAGGTGGCCTGGGGGGAGCGGCCCTGCGGGATCACTTCGGCGATCAGCTCGGCGCTGAGGGGGCGCGCCATCAGCGAGGCGTGGGCTATCACCCTGGTCAGCGCTCCGTGCAGCTGGCGGACGTTGGCGTCGATGCGGTTGGCGAGCTCGGCGAGCGCCTCGGCATCGGCGATCTCGACCCCGGACTCCATGACCAGGCGGCGCAGGACGGTCATCCTGGTGGCCAGGTTGGGCGGCTCGACGGCAACCGTCAAGCCCCACTCGAAGCGGTCGCGCAGCCGCGTGGCGAGCGTCGAGAGCTCGCTGGGAATGCGGTCGGCGGAGAGGACGAGCTGGCTGCCGGACTCATAGAGGGCGTTGAACGTGTGGAAGAACTCCTCCTCGGTGGCCCGCTTGCCCTCGAGAAACTGGACGTCATCGATCAGCAGCACGTCGAGGTCCCTGTAGCGGGTCTTGAAGGCCTCGGCCCCGGAGCAGCGCAGGGCGGTGACGAACTCGTTGGTGAAGGCCTCGGCGGTCGTGTAGCGGACGCTCAGGGCCGGGGCGTTGGCGCGCAGGTAGTTGGCGATCGCGCCGAGCAAATGCGTCTTTCCCAGTCCCGGAGGGCCGTGTAGGAAGAGCGGGTTGTAGGCCTCCGAAGGCGCCTCGGCGACGGCCAGCGCGGCCCCGTGGGCAATCCGGTTGCCGCCACCGATGACGAAGCGGTCGAAGGTGTAGCTGGGGTTGAGATCGACGTCGCCGAGGACCGTCCCGCCGCCCTCCGCGCCGACGTCCCCAGCGGCGAAGCTGACCCGGGAGAAACCGCTGTCGCCACCGGCCAGAGCTTCGCCGATCAGCGCCGTGTAGCGTCGCTCCACCCAGGCGCGGACGTTGTCGGGAGCGGAGAGGTAAAGGGTCTCCGAGGCCGCCGCGACAGGCTTCAGAGGCTCGAGCCAGAGCCGGAAGGTCGACTCGGGGACGCAGCCCCGCAGCTCGTCGCGGGTCGCGCCCCAAAGGGCATCGAGTTGGTGTCGGGAGGGGGCATCGGGCACTCGTCCGGCGACCATAGCGGCGTGCCTGGCACCCCTGACTTCACGCCTCGCAAATCCCGCAGAAAAGATTTCCGCCCGTCGTCCGTATACTCCCGGAGCCGATGAAGCGGACCTATCAGCCGAAGAAGCGGAAGCGCGCCAAAACCCACGGGTTTCGGGCGCGGATGAGCACGCGGGGCGGTCGCGCGATCCTCAAGCGCCGCCGGCGTAAAGGGCGTAAGCGCCTCACCCCCTAGATGGCGTCGAAGCGACGGCGCCTCTCGCGCAGCGGCGAGTTCGACCGCGTCTATCGCGACGGCTCATCCCATGCGACCCGGTATCTCGTCCTTTACACCTTTCCTCGCCGCGATGCGCAGACCGACGAGGTGCGGCTCGGAGTCTCGGCCAGCCGCAAGGTCGGCGGCTCCGTCGACCGCAACCGCGTCAAGCGGGCCCTGCGCGAGGCTTTCTGGGGCCTCTCGGATCGCCTGCCGGAGGGCCAGGACTTCGTGATCGTCGCCCGCTCGGAGATCGGCGACCTGATCGACCGCGAGGGCACGGCCGGCGTCACCGCCAGCCTCGAAGAGGCCCTGGCCGCCACCTCGTCCGGAAAGCGTTCCACGTGAAACGCCTGTTCCTGGTCCCAGTCAAGGCGTACCAACGCTGGATCTCCCCCTCGCGCCCGCGCCGCTGCCGTTACGAGCCGACCTGCTCGGCCTACGCGGTCGAGTCCGTAGAACGTTTCGGCGTCGTCCGCGGCGGTCTGCTCGCCACCTGGCGCCTGCTGCGCTGCAACCCCTTTAGCCACGGCGGCTTCGATCCCGTGCCCAAGCGCTTCACCCTGCGCGTCGGACCTGTCGATCCCGCTCACTACCACGGAGAGGCTCACTCCTGATGCTGCCGCTCGCGTTCCAGCTCGCTCCGCAGTTCCTGGTCGACATCGCCGACAAGGTCCTCGTCTTCTTTCACGACACCGGTCTTTCCTGGGGCGGGGCGATCATCGCCCTGACGGTTTTCGTGCGGGCCCTCCTGATCCCGCTGACCTACAAACAGCTGAAAGGGATGCGGGCCCTGCAGGCCCTGCAACCGCAGATCAAAGAGATTCAGGCGAAGTACAAGAACGACAAACAGCGCATGCAGCAGGAGATGATGCGCTTCTACCAGGAGAACAAAGTCAACCCCTTTGCCTCCTGCATCCCGCTGATTGCCCAGCTGCCGGTTTTCATCACCCTCTTCTACGTCCTCCAGCACGACCTGCGCTTTGACATCTGCGGCCAGACCGCGAAGACCTGCAGCGAGTTCGCGGTCGCGCAGGGGCATTCGGCGGGATTCTTCGGCGAAAGCTTCCTCTTCATCCCCGACCTGACCGCGAAGGCTGAGGGCGGGGTCCTGATAACCCTGCTGATCATCTACGTCGGCACCCAGCTGGTCTCGGGCATGGTCATGGCGCTCTCCGCCGACAAAAGCCAGCGGGTGCTGATGTTCATGCTGCCGCTGATCTTCGTCCCCTTCATCATCAGCTTCCCGGCTGGGCTGATCCTCTACTGGATCACCACCAACGTCTGGACGATCGGGCAGCAGCTGGTGATCAAAAAGGTCGTGCCGCCGCCGGTCCATACGACGCCGGAAGGCGCGGCGGCGATCAAAGCGTCGAAGCCGCCGCCCCCGCCTCCCAAAAAGAAGAAGAGACGGCGTTAGGCGCGCGATTGGGAAGGAGGGAGACCCCTCCTTCCCAGTGGAGCCGCCCGATCGCCGGAGTGGTTAGGGACGGGAGGTTGGAGGTGGCTCCCGTCTCCTTCCCTCTCCCAATTCCCTATCCCTTGGGGCGCTTCTTGGCCATTCCGGGACGCCTTGGCAAGTCCTGGGGGGTTGGACCGGTCTTGCGGATGATGTGGAGGTGGCGGTGTTGGCTGCCGGCGCGGTTGCCTACGTCCAGCACCGCTGCCGGGGTCATGGCGAGGGACTGGCTCGCTCCCGTCAGCTGGGACTCCTCGTCCTCGTCACGCTTGCCCTTCCAGGCTACGAGGATGCCGTTTGGCTTCAGGAGCGGGGAGGCGAGCTCGGCAAGGGTCGAGAGGCGGCCGACGGCTCGGGCGGTGACGACGTCGTAGGCCTCGCGCCCATCGCCTCCGGCCCAGTCCTCGGAACGGGCGTTGATGACCGCGGCGTTGGCGATGCCCGCGTCCTCTGCGGCACGTGTCATGAAGACGCACTTGCGGCCGACCGACTCGATCAGATCGACCTGGGCGCCGGGCAGCGCCACGGCGAGTGCCAGGCCCGGGAAGCCGGCGCCCGCCCCGACGTCGGCAATGCGCCTCGCTTCGCGCAGCTCTGCAATCTCGAGCCCGGTGAGGCTGTCGACGACGTGGACCCGCCAGGCGCGCTCGTCGACCACGGAGCTGACCGAGGCGCGCTCCTCGGCGAGCAGAGCGAGGACCCGCTCCAGGGCTTCGCGAGCGGCGTCGTCGAGGACGGCCGTCGGGTCCTGAGTCACTCGGCGACGAGGGGCGCGACGATCACGCAGCGGCGGGGCTCGTCGCCCTCGCTGTAGGTCTCGATCCCGGCCCGGTCCTTGAGCCGTTCATGGACGACGCGCCGCTCCTGGGCGCTCATCGGGTCCATCTCGATCACGCGGTTGTTGGCTAGCGCCTGCTCGGCCGCCCGGTCGGCGCGGCCCTCGAGGGTCTCGCGACGGCGCTCGCGGTAGCCGGCGGCGTCGAGCAGAACCCGCTTGCGGTCCCGCAGGCCGCGGAAGGCCGCCTGGTAGCAGAGCAGCTGCAGGGCGTCGATCGTCTGGCCGCGTTTGCCGATCAGGAGGCCGTAGTCCTCGCCGCCGCGCACCGTGGCGAGAATCCGCTCGTCGTCCTCCTCGATCTCCACCTCGCCGTCGAGGTCGAGCTCGTCAAGGACCCCCTCGACCAGCTCGCGCACGCGCTCGGCGGGCTCCTGCGGCCAGTCGGCTTCGTCGCTCATGCGGCGCAGCCTAGTTCACGGGCCGCGATCGCGCCGAATCCAGTGCCCGGCTCGGGTTCCCGGGATGAACGTCTAGGGTGGCCCCGTCATGGGCAAGGTCTACGCGGTGGCGAACCAGAAGGGCGGGGTCGGCAAGACGACCACCGCGGTCAACCTCGCCTCCTGCTCCGCCAGGGACGGCCACCAGACCCTGCTCGTCGACCTCGACTCCCAGTGCAACGCGACCGTGGCGCTGGGCGGCGATCGAGACATGCATCCCTCCTCCTACGACTGCCTCACTGGCGACGTCTCGGTCGCCGAGGCGGCCCGGCCGGCCGGGCCCGACAACCTCTGGATCGTCCCCGCCAACCGCGACCTCGCCGGCGCCGCGGTCGAGCTGCCGCGGATCGAGGGCGGCGAGACCCGCCTGCGGGAGCGGCTCGGCCCGGTCCGAGAGCGCTTCGCGATGACCCTGCTCGACTGCCCACCGGCGCTGGGCCCGGTTAGTGTCAACGCACTTACCGCCGCCGACCGCGTCATCGTCCCGGTTCAGGCCGAGTACCTGGCATTGGAGGGATTGGTGCAGTTCCTCGAAACCCTGAGCTTGATCAGGCGTGAGCTGAACCCTCAACTAGAGGTTTCGGGCTTGCTCGTGACCATGCACGACGAGCGCACCAGGTTGGCCCAGGACGTCGAGGCCGAGCTGCGCGATCACTTCGCCGAAATGGTCTTCGAGACCGTGATCCCGCGCAGCGTGCGGGTCGCCGAGTCGCCCAGTTATGGTCTGCCCGTGACCGAGCATGCCCCCTCCTCGCGCGGCGCCACCGCCTACCGGGCGCTGGCGAAGGAGCTCGCGGCCCGTGGCTAGCGGCACCAAACGCGGGATCGGCCGCGGCCTCTCGGCGATCCTCCCCGACAGCTCGGCAGTCGGCGACGCCGGCGAGCTGCGCGAGCTCCCGGTCGACCTCGTCAAGCCCAACCCCGGCCAGCCGCGCACGAAGTTCGACCAGGAGGCGCTCGATGCCCTGGCCGAGTCGATCGAGGCGAGCGGGATTGTCCAGCCGCTGCTGGTCCGCCCCCTGCCCGACGGCAGCTACGAGCTTGTCGCCGGGGAGCGCCGCTGGCGCGCCGCCCAGCAGGCGGGGCTGAAGAAGGTCCCGGCGGTGATCCGCGACCAGGCCGAAGCCGACCGGCTGCAGGCGGCTCTGATCGAGAACATGGTGCGCGAGGATCTAAACCCGGTCGAGGAGGCGAAGGCCTGCGCCGCCCTGGTCGAGGACCTCGGGCTCTCCAAAGAGGAGCTGGCCCGCCGCGTCGGCCGCAGCCGCCCCGCCGTCTCCAACCTGATCCGGCTGCTCGAGCTGCCCGACGAGACCCTGGAGTTGCTCGAGGCCGGCGAGCTCAGCGAGGGCCACGGCCGCGCCCTGCTCGGCCTGCGAGGCAACGATGTCCGTCGCCGCCTCGCCCGCGACGCGGTGCGGGGGGGCTGGTCAGTCCGCGAGACCGAGAACAGGGTTCGGCTGGCTGGCCAGCCAAAAGCCAAGTCAAAGAAGGCCGAGTTGAGCGCCGACGAGCGCGAGGCCCTCGACTCCGTCGCCGACGCGCTCGAGGCGGCTCTCGGACACCAGGTCGAGGGCCGGCACAAGGGGGACGGCATCGCCGCCGAGCTGCGCTTCGACGACGTCGTTGAGGCCAAGGCGCTGGCCCGGGCGCTGAAGCGCCCCGGCCGCTGAACGTGCCGAGCCGCCAGCTCGGTCGCCGCTATCATCGCCGTCCCCGGGCGATTAGCTCAGTTGGTTAGAGCGCGTCTCTGATAAGGACGAGGTCCCTGGTTCGAATCCAGGATCGCCCATGCCGCCGACCTATAATTGCTGGTCAACCTTCCAGCCGGGAGATTCTTCTCGTGCAGCAGATGCAGATCTACGGGGTCAGCTTCGACATGGTCGGCAAGCAGCCGATCGTGCTGCTGAAAACCGTCGACGGAAACCGCTTCCTGCCGATTTGGATCGGCCACCCGGAGGCGGCGGCGATCCTGATGAAGCTGCAGGGGGCCTCGACGCCGCGGCCGATGACCCACGACCTGCTCTCCGACATCCTCGAGCAGCTCGACGCCAAATGCGAGCGGGTCTCGGTCACTGAGCTGCGCGACAACACCTTCTATGCCTCGATAACCGTCTCGGTCAACGGCTCCGAGGTCGAGATCGACTCCCGACCCTCCGACGCCCTGGCCCTGGCGGTCCGTGTCTCGGCGCCGATCTTCGCCGCCGAGGACGTGATCGAGGAGTCGGCGATCGAGTTCGAGCACGAGGTGGAGGACACCGAGGAGGTCGTCGACAAGTTCAAAGACTTCCTCGACGAGGTGACCCCCGAAGACTTCGCCAAAGGCGAGGATTCCTAGCGGCTGCTGACCGGCAGCGCCAGCTCGAGGATCCGCTCGACCAGGCGCTCGAAGGAGAGCCCCGCCGCCTCGGCGGCCTGGGGGAGGAGGCTGGTGTCGGTGAGGCCGGGAATCGCGTTGGCCTCCAGCACCTGCGGCCCGTCGGCGGCGAGGATCAGGTCGATCCGAGCGAAGCCCGAGCAGCCGAGCGCCCGGTAGGTGCCGAGCGCTACCTCGACGACGGCACGGTGCTCCTCGTCGCCGAGGTCGGCCGGGCAGGCGAAACGGGTGCGCCCGATCTCGTAGCGGGCTTCGAAGTCGTAGCGGTCGCCCTGCACCGGGATCGCCTCGACCACCGGCAGGGCCTCGTCGCCGAGCACGCTGACCGCCAGCTCGCGTCCCTCGACGTGTCGCTCGAGCAGGACCTTGTCGTCGTAGCTGAAGGCGGCGACCAGGGCCTGGGGTACCTCAGCCGCGGTGGCCGCGAACTTGACCCCGAGCGAGGAGCCGCCGCGGCTGGGCTTGACCACGAGAGGGAAGCCGAGCCGCTGCTCGAGGTCGCCCAGCGCCTCGGCGGCGCCGAGCTCGCGGAAGGCGGTCTGGCTGAAGGCGAACCAATCGGGCGTGGGCAGGCCGGCGCCGCGGATCGCGTGCTTGGCGAGGACCTTGTCCATGCAGCGGACGCAGGCCGCCACGCCCGGGCCGGTGAAGGGGATGTCGAGCAGCTCCAGCAGCTCCTGGGTGGTCCCGTCCTCGCCACCGACCCCGTGCAGGGCGACGAAGGCGACGTCGGGCCGCGCCTCGCGCAACCGCGCGACAAGGTCGGGGCCGGCGTCGACCGCGACCACCTCGTGACCGAGCCGTTCGAGGGCGTCCTCGACGCGGGCGCCGGAGCGGAGCGAGACGCCGCGCTCCAGCGAGCGACCGCCCTTGAGGACCGCGACCTTCAAGTGCCGCCCTCGGCCGCCTTGCGGAACGGCAGCACGTTGGCGTCGTCGCTCGCCTGCGCCCGCGCGGAGGGCGCAGGCGCCTCAGTCTGCTCACCGGTCAGCGCCTCGTAGAGCTCGACCTGCTCGGCGATCACGTTGCCGATGCGGCGGATGCCCTCGCGAATTTCAGCCTCGCTGACGCCGGAGACGTTGAGCCGCATCGAGCTGCCGCCGCGGCCGTCGACGTAGGCCGCCTGGCCCGGCACGAAGGCGACGTCGGCGCGCAGCGCCTTTGCCAGCAGGTCGCTGGTGTCGATGTAGGAGGGCAGCGTCG
This sequence comes from uncultured bacterium, assembly GCA_966211075.1. Lineage (GTDB taxonomy): Bacteria > Actinomycetota > Thermoleophilia > Solirubrobacterales > 70-9 > VAYN01. The sequence goes on along the minus strand of CBIHMQ010000043.1, from coordinate 2,643 downwards.
CCCAGATGAAGAGGCCGCCTTCGGGCTCGGTCCAGGTCGCCGCCGCCGGGAAGTGCTCGCGGAGCGCCTCCAGCATCACGTCGCGGCGGTGGCGGTAGATCTCGGCGAGGTCGGCGATGTAGTGCTGCCAGCGGCCCTCGCGGAAGTACTCGCGGACGAAGTACTGGGTCAGGGTCGAGGTGCAGAGGTCGGCGGCCTGCTTGCCGAGCACGATCTTCTCCATCACCGGCGGCGGCGCCACCGTCCAGCCGAGGCGGATGCCGGGGGAGAGGATCTTCGAGAAGGTGCCGATGTAAATCACGAAGTCGCCGCCGTCGAGCTGGTAGAGGGGCGGCATCGGTTCGCCCCCGTAGCGAAGCAGGCCGTAGGGGTTGTCCTCGACGACCAGCAGCTCGTGGCGCCGCGCCAGCTCGACCAGCTGTTGGCGCCGCGGCAGCGACATCGTCACCCCGGCGGGGTTTTGGAATGTCGGCACCGAGTAAATGAACTTCGGCCGCCGCGATTCCGCCCGCAGCTGCTCGAGCAGGCCCTCCAGCTCGCCGACCCGCATCCCGTCCTCGTCGCACTCGACCTGGACGACGTCGGCCTGGTAGCTGCAGAAGACCGGCACCGCGCCCGGGTAGGTGGGCGCCTCGCAGATCACCACGTCGCCGGGATCGACGAGCGTCTTGCAGACCAGGTCGATGCCCTGCTGCCCGCCGGTGGTGACGATGATGTCGTGGGGGTCCGGGAGCATTCCCTCCGCGCCCATCACCTGGAGGATGCAGTCGCGGGTCTCTTCGAAGCCCTCGGTCGGCCCGTACTGGAGCGCCTCGGCGGCGGACTCCTGGGCGATCCGGGTCATCTGCGCGGCGAAGCTCTGCGGCGGGAAGGTCGAGGTGTCCGGCAGGCCGCCGGCGAGGGAGATCACCTCGGGGCTGGCGGTGATCGCCATCAGGTCCCGCATCGCCGAGGAGCGCATCACCCCGGTTCGCTCGGCGAAGAGGGCGGCGTAGCGCTCGAGGTCGCGCGTGCTGGTGTGGGCGCGGCGCCGGTGCGGTGGGGGAGGGACCTCGCTCATCCCGGAAGTGTGGCGGATCGACGCCCCGGCGCCCGGTTGGACTAGGTTTTCGAACGTGGACTTGCTCGAACAGCTCGGCATCGGCATCGCGATCGGCATGCTCGCCGGCACCACCGGCACGCACGGCTCGGCCCGCGGCCGGATGACGGTGCTGGCCGCCGTGATCGGCCTGATCGTCGGCTTCCTGCTCGACAGCCCGGCCGGCGCCGTCGCCTGTTTGGTGGGCGCCGCCTTCGCGTGCGTGGTGGCGAGCGACATCGTCGCCGGGGCCAGCCGCAGGCAGGGCAGCACGGCGGGAGCGCTGGGGTTCCTGATCGCCTTCGCGGCGCTGCTCGTCGCCGGCCTCTCGCTGCTCGTCCCGGCCGCCGTCATCGTCATCGTCATCGCCCTCGCCTGGCTCGCCTTCACCAGGTACCGGCGGGCGCAGCGCAAACACGCCGGCCTCCGCATCCTCCGTTAGAGCCGCGGCCGGCGAGCGCGGCCGGGCATGATTCGGGCGATGGGCGCCCCCGCCAAGAAGCTGGTCCTCGCCTACGTCGACTCGCTGCGCACCGACATGCTCGAACGCGCCGTCGCCGAGGGACGGGCGCCGACCTTCGAGGCCCTGCTCGAGCGCGGCGTGCTGATCCCCGACTGCGTCTCCAGCTTCCCCTCGGTGACCCCGGTCGCCTGCTCGGAGATGGTCACCGGCGTTGGGGCCGACCAGCACTGGATCAGCGGCATGAACTGGTACCACCGGCTCGAGCGGCGCTACGTCGAGTACGGCTCCTCGCTCGACGCGACCCGCGCCTTCGGGGTCTTCCGCGCCCTCTACGACCTCGTCTACAACATGAACCTGGCCCACCTCAGCCCGGAGATCGAGACGCTCTTCGAGCAGCTCGACGCAGGCGGCGCCCGCACCGCCTGCACGCCGTTCCTGATCTACCGCGGCCGGCACCGCCACCAGGTCTCGCTGGAGGGGCTGATGCGCCGCGCGATCGAGACGACGCGGCTGAAGTTCCGCCACCACACCTGGGGCCCAGCCGAGCTCTTCTACGGCGACCTCTACGCCAGCCGCGAGGTGCCCTGCCGCTCGACCTCGATCCCCGGCGTCCGCGACGGCTACTCGGCCTGCTGCGCGGCGGAGCTGATCAAGGAGGACGGCTTCGACTTCCTGCTCTTCTCACTCGCCGACAACGACAACTACTCGCACCGGCACGGGCCGGAGGCGACGGTCGAGTCGATCGCCAAGGCCGACTCCTGCTTCGCGAAGCTGGTCGAGGCGTCGGGAGATCTCGACGCCTTCCTCGACGAGCACGCGGTGATCGTCGTCGCCGACCACGCCCAGACCGACGTCCACCGCGGCCTGCCGCTGGCCGAGCTGCTCGGCCGCGAGTGGAAGGTCCTGCAGCCCTCCGACGACCGACCCGAGCTGGCCCAGCTGGCGGTCAGCCCGACCGGCCGCGCCGCCCACATCTACTTGCTGCCGGGGGAGGGCGAGCGGGCCGAGCCGGCGGCGGTCGCGGCGCGGCTGACCGTCACCGAGGGCATCGACCTGGTCTGCCGGCTCGAGGACGCCGCCGGTCGGCCGCTCGACCGCACCG
>CBIHMQ010000042.1:0-12503 GCA_966211075.1 uncultured bacterium | reverse complement strand
CGCCCTGCTCACCCCCGCCCGCCCGGTCAGGGGGCGCAGGATCCTCGAGCAGCTCGAGGACGGCCTCCACCCCTACGTCAACTTCCTGATCCTCCCCGTCTTCGCGCTCGCCAACGCCGGCGTCGAGTTGAGCGGCTCCTCGCTTTCGGACCCCGACGCCCGGCGGGTGGCGCTCGCGGTCGCCGTCGCCCTCGTCGTCGGCAAGTTCGCCGGCGTCGCCGGCGCGGCGCTGCTGGCCCTGAAGCTGCGGCTCGGCGCCCTCCCCACCGGCGTCGACCGCCGCGGCCTGCTCGGCGCCGCCGCCCTCGCCGGCATCGGCTTCACCGTCTCGCTCTTCATCACCCCGCTCGCCTACCCTGGCCCGCCCCTTCTGGAAGCCGCCAAGATCGGCATCCTCGCCGGCTCGATCGTCTCGGCGGTCGTCGGCATCTCGATCCTGGCTCCCGGCGGCCGGCACCCGAGCCGCGAGCAGTGAAAAACGGAGCCCGATCGACTTTTTCCATGCCATAGGCTGGAAAAACTTGGTCAGGTGAAGTCGCCGAGCCCCAGGCGCTCGAGCCGGACCGGGTCGGCGAGCGCGTCGATCGCGACCACCCTGCCGCCGGCGACGGTGAAGGCCATCACCGCGAAGGGGCGCCCCCGCGGCGCGACGAGGACGCCGGCGACGCCGTTGACGAGCACCGGGCGCACGTGAGGCGAGAGGTTGGCGAAGGTCATCGCCCGGCTGGCGACCTCGGTGGCGCCGCGGATCACGTGGTTGGCCGAGGGGCGGGCGTCGCCGCCGTCGGAGCGGATCACCACGTCCGGGTGCAGCACAGCGACCAGGGCGTCGAAGTCGCCCTCGCGGGCGGCGGCGAAGAAGGCGTCGACGACCTCGCGCTGACGATCGAGGTCGACGTCGGGCACGGTCGGTTCGGCCTCGACCCGACCGCGGGCGCGGCTGGCTGCCTTCCGCGCCGCCACCGGCGAGCGTCCGATCAGCTCGGCGACCTGCTCGAAGGGAACCGCGAAGCTGTCATGGAGGACGAAGGCGACGCGCTCCTCGGGGCTGAGGGTCTCGAGCACGCTCATCATCGCCAGGCCGACCGAGTCGGCGAGCAGCGCCTCTGCCTCGGGTTCGCCGCCGGCGGCCGGGCTGACGATCGGGTCGGGGACGTGGGGGCCGAGCGGCTCCTCGGGACGGGCCCTGCGGGCTCGCAGCATGTCGAGGCAGATCCGCGCCACCACGGTGGTCAGCCAGCTCGGGAGGTCCTCGATCTCCCCGGCGTCGCTGCGGGCCAGGCGCAGCCAGGCCTCCTGCACCGCCTCGTCGGCTTCGCCGCTGGCGCCGAGCATCCGGAAGGCGACCGCGCGGAGGCGGCCGCGGTCCCGCTCGAACCGCCTGGCCAGGTCCTGCTGTCCCGAATCGGTCACATCTCCGCCCTCGGCTTCGTCACAGCTGTGAACGCGGAAAAAAGACAGCCGCCACCGCGGCGGCCGCAACCGAAAGGAAAGCAGCCATGGCAGAGAAGAAGATCGCCGTCGCCGGCACAACCGGCCGCCTCGGCACCCACACCGTCGAGATCCTTCGCGAGCGCGGCCACGTGGTGGTGCCGATCTCGCGCGGCAACGGGGTCGACGTGATCACCGGCGAGGGCCTCGCGGCCGCGCTGGAGGGCGTGGACGTCGTCGTCGACGCCGCCACCACCCCATCGCCCGACGGAGCCGAGGAGTTCTTCGCGACCGCGGCGCGCAACCTGCAGGAGACTGGCGCCGAGCGGGGCGTCGCCGGGATCCTCGTCGTCTCGATCGTCGGCACCGACCACTTCGAGCACGGCTACAACGCCGCCAAGGTCACCCAGGAGCGGGCCCACCTCGAGGGGCCGGTGCCCGCCCGGATCCTCCGCGCCACCCAGTTCCACGAGTTCGTCGCCGAGCTGGTCGAGTGGAGCCGCCAGGGCGAGGTCAGCTTCGTGCCCGACATGCGCACCCAGCTGGTCGCCGCCCGCAGCGTCGCCGCGGCGATCGCCGACCTCGTCGACGGCGCCGAGGGCGCGCCGGTCGGCAACCCGGTCGCCGAAGTCGCCGGGCCGCGCCCGGAGAGCCTGGTCGAGATGGCCAAGCTCTACGCCGCCAAGCAGGGCAACGGCCTGCGGATCGAGGCCGGCGAGTGGCCGGACGACCCGGAAGGCCTCTACCCCTCCGGCGCCCTTCTCCCCGGCCCGGTCGCGAAGCTCGCCGGCCCGAGCTACGAGGAGTGGCTCAACCGGTAGCGGTTGCGATCACACCCGCCTCGACGGCCGGCGCGGCGTAGGCGGCGGCGAGCGTCGCGACCGTCTCGTGTGCGTTGAGGCCGCTGGGGTTCGGGACCACCCAGAGTGCCGCGCCGGACCAGCGGCTGGCGCTGTCGAGCGTCTCCGGCTGCCGTCCCAGGACCGCGGCGCGATCGCCGAAGGCGTCGCGGTAGGCGGAGATGCCGGCGATCGCGACCACCTTGGGGCGGTGCTCGGCGACGAACCGCGGCAGTCGCTCGCCGCCCTCGCGCAGCTCCGTGGCGGAGAGCTCGGAGGCGCGGGCGGTCGCCCGCCCGACCAGGTTGGTCATCCCCACGCCCCGCGCCACCAGGTGCGCCCGGTCGGCATCGCTCATTCCGGCCGCCCGGTCGACCTCGTACTCGGTGATCCCGGCCGCGGCCAGGGCCGGGTAGAAGCGGTTGGTTGGATGCGCGAAGTGGGTCTGGACGGCCGCCGTCCAGAGGCCCGGATTGATGCCGACGAACAGCAGCTTCAGGCCCGGACCGACGAGATCGTCGACCTCGCGGCCCCGGAAGGACTCCAGTTCCTCGCGCGTGAACCGCATGCCGCCATCCTGTCGAATCCCGGCGCTCCCGTTCGTCGCCCGGGTAGAGGGACCCAGGAGAGGATCCCGCGACAAAGGAGATCGAGATGGGCAAGCTGATCGCGACCACCCAGGCCACCCTCGATGGCGTCGTCGACCCGGTCGGCGAGTGGGTGCAGGCCGACGGGGATCACGGCGAGTACTCGTTCGAGCGACAGGCGGCATCCGCCGGGCTGGTCCTCGGCCGCAAGACCTTCGAGGGACTGGCCGGCTACTGGCCGAGCCAGACCGGCAGATGGGCGGAGATGGTCAACGCGATGCCGAAGTTCGTCGGCTCCACGACCCTGTCCGGAGACCTCGACTGGAACGGGACCCTGCTCGAAGGCGATCTCGAGGACTCCGTCCCGCGGGTGAAGGCTGAGACCGACGGCGACCTCTTCATGCACGGCAGCGGCGAGTTCGCCTACACCCTCGCCGAGAGGGGCCTCGTCGACGAGTTCGAGGTCTACCTCAACCCGATCGTCTGGGGCGGCGGCAACCTCCACGTGCTCGGCGACCGGGGAACCGTGCGGATGGAGCTCGACGGAGTCAAGCGCTTCGACTCCGGCGTGGTCCTGCTCACCTACCTGCCGGCTGGGGGCTGGGCGTAGCGGCGCTGGTGGTGGGAGTGGAGGTGGGCGCGGCCTCCGGTCGCAGCATCGAGCCCGGCCCCGTTTCCCGCCAGATCGCGAACATCATCAGCGCCGCGAAGAACACCATGGCGCTGAAGGCGACCGCGTCGTTGAGCTCGTATCCGTCCCTGAGCGGGTTCGGTCCCTGGGTGCCGAAGGTGGCGGTGACGGCGAGGAGGAAGACCTCGAAGGCGCGAAGGACCAGGATCGCCCGGATCGCCTTCGAGCGCAGCCAAGAGAAACGCTCGGCGGCCTGCTCGATCGCGAGGACGGCGAGCACGGCGAGGACCCAGGCCTGCATCCCCTCGCGGAGGATGCCGGAGCTGCCGTTCCCCCAGTAGATCCAGAAGATCACGAAGGGGATCGCGACGACCGCGAAGAACGGCCAGGTCCAGCGCTTGGCGAAGCGCCAGAGGCCGACCAGCAGGATCGGGAAGAAGAGGATCGCAAAGCCGAACGGGACCCCCGACCAGTACTGGAAGAAGAACTGGGATATGCCCGGCGAGATGCCGAACAGGGTGTTGATCGAGACGTTGTGGTCCTGGAAGATCGGCAGGTAGAGCGGCACCAACGTGTCCGCCAGCGAGGTGAGGCGGAAGGAGATCCACTCCGAGACCGAGGGGTGGTAGTTGGGAGCGGCCTGTTCGAAGTATTCGAGGAAGCCGCTCTGCCCGTTGTGGCCGCGGTTGGCGTACATCCAGCCGCCGACGAAGACCGCCGTGCCGGCCCCCATCAGCAGGGGCGGGATGATCCGCGGCCGTTTCAGCTTCGCCCCCCGCAGCGGCCAGACCGAGAGCGGCCCGAGCGCGAAGTAGCCGAGCAGCGCGCCGGGGTGGAATAAGTAGCCGACCCCGACTGACATCCCGCCCCGCAGCGGCTTGCTTTCGAACAGCCAGAGGGCGCCGAGGAGGATGAAGGAAGCGGCGAGGAGCTTCGGCCACGTGAAGATCAGCTCCTGGTAGACGAACGGGGTGCTGATCCCGAGGAGCAGGGCGAGGCGCGCCGCCCGGGAGCCGGCCAGGTTCCGGACCAGCTGCCACATCGTCAGCAGCGCCGTCGCGCTCATCGTGATCATCGCGATCCGGAACGCCATGAAGCCCTGGGCGTCGAACGGCTCCCAGGGCTGATTGGGAACGCCGAGGACCGGCCGGCCGCCGGTGAGCAGGACGACTGGGGCGCTGGCGATTCCCGCGACGGGGCCGCGCGAGGAGAACATGTACGGCAGGAACAGTTCCCAGCCGTCCGGCCCGTAGGGCTTGGTGCCGTGGGCGACCATCTCGGTGACCACGTAGGGGATGTGGCTGTCGGGCCGCGGCTCGGCGACCAGGTTGCGCCCGATCTGGCCCCCCTCGAGCTCTCCGACCGGGCTCAACGACCAGAGCGAACGGGCGATCGCCAGCCCGACCGGGATCCCCAGCAGCAGCAGCGTCCGCTGCTCCTCCGGCGTCAGGAAGTCCTCGGGGCCGGAGGCGAGCAGGACCCCGAACATCAGGCCGAGGGCCGTGCCGGCGACCGCGAGGCAGGTCACGTCGGGACCGAGCACGCCGTGCAGCGACCAGGCCAGGCAGCCGGCGAAGGTGACCAAGCCGAGCCCGAAGAGCGGCAGGAAGGCGAGCCGGATCGGCCGATCGAGCAGCGCCCGCACGGCGATCCCCGGCCCCATCAGCAGCGTCAGCGCCAGGCAGACCGTGAGCCCGACGCGGGCGAAGTCGAGCGACTCCTGCTTCAGCGTCGTGTGCGTGGCTTCGGTCGCCGGCTTGGCCAGCCCGAGCAGGCAGGCGAGCGCCGCCCCGACGAGCAGAGCCAGCATGATGATTCTCTCGATTCTGATCCGGCGCATTCTCAACCGGCGCACCGGATCCTTGCCCAGCCCGCCGGCGGCGGACGATATCGGTGAGCTCGGCCTAACCGTTGGCCATCTCCTTCGCTCCGACTTAGACTCGTCGCCCATGAACCTGCGCAGCGTCTGGCGGGGGGCGCTGGTGCTGCTCCTCGACGCCCTCGTGCTCCTCCTGCTCTCGGAGCTGCTCTCGGGATTCGTCCTCGCCGGTGCCGGTTCGGCGCTGGCCGCGGCGGCGCTGATCGGCGTCCTCAACGCGCTGCTCTGGCCGCTGCTGACGCGGCTGGCCCTGCCGCTGACGGTGCTGACGCTCGGGACCGGGGCGTTGCTGCTCAACGGGTTGCTGGTCGCCTTCGCCGTCGACGTGCTTCCCGGCGGCGAAATCGGCGGGGTCCTCGAGGGAGCGGTGGTGGCACTGGCGATGACCGCGGTCACCACCGCCGTCTACGGGCTGCTCGCCGTCGACGAGGACGACGCCTGGTACCGCCACATGGTGCGCCGGCAGCTGCGACATCGCGAGGAGGCGGTGAAGAGCGACGTCCCCGGAGTCGTCTTCCTGGAGATCGACGGGCTCGCCCACGACGTCCTGCGCCGGGCGCTCAGCGAGGGCAGCGCCCCCAACCTCGCCGCCTGGCTGCGCGACGGCTCGCACCGACTGAGCAAGTGGGAGACCGACTGGTCCTCGCAGACCGGCGCCTGCCAGGCCGGCCTCCTGCACGGAGACAACGACGACATGCCGGCATTCCGCTGGTGGGAGAAGGAGCACGACCGGGCGATCGTCACCAACCACCCCCGCGACGCCGAAGAGCTGGAGCGGCGCCACTCCGACGGCCGCGGGCTACTGCACGCCGACGGCGCCAGCCGCGCCAACATCCTCTCCGGCGACGCTCCCCACTCGATGTTGACGATGAGCACGGCCCTGCGGCGGCGGCGCCCGATCGGCCGCGACTACGCCGCCTACTTCTCGCGCCCCTACGCCGTCGCCCGCACCTTCGTGCTGGTGATCGCCGAGATGGCCCGCGAGCGCCGCGCCGCCCGCGCCCAGGTCCGCGACGACGTGCGCCCGCGGATCCCCCGCGGCCGCTCCTACGCGCTGGTGCGGGCCTGGGCGACGGTGGTGCAGCGCGACCTCCAGGTCGCCGCGGTCCTCGGCGACATCCTCGCCGGCCGGCCGACGATCTACACCACCTTTCTCGCCTACGACGAGGTCGCCCACCACTCGGGGATCGAGCGCCACGACGCGCTGGCGGTGCTGCGCGACCTCGACCGCCAGATCGCCCGGATCGCCGCCGCCTGCCCGGAGGCGCCGCGCCCCTACCGACTGGTCGTGCTCTCCGACCACGGCCAGTCGCAGGGCGAAACCTTCCGGGACCGGTTCGGCGAAAGCCTCGAAGAGCTGGTCCGCTCCGCCTGCGAGCCCGACAGCACGGTCGCCGTCGAAGGCGGCGAGGACGACGCGCTCGCCTACCTCAGCGCCGGGCTGACCGAGGTCGCCCGCGACGACACCGCCGCGGCGGGTGCGGTGCGGATCGCGACCCGGGGACGCCGCGCCAACGGCGCCGTCGCGCTCGAGGGGGAGTCCCGTCGCGAGATCGAACAGGCCCACGGCGACGGCGTGCCCGAGCTCTCGGTGATGGCCTCGGGGTGCCTGGGGCTGGTCAGCTTCCCCCGCGAGCCCGACCGGGTCAGCCTGGAGCGGATCGAAGCGCTCTACCCGCGCCTTGTCCCGACACTCCGCGAGCACCCCGGCGTCGGCTTCCTGCTGGTCCGCTCGGAGCGCACCGGCGCCACCGTGATCGGCCCCGCCGGCATCAACTACCTCGACGAGGGACGGGTCGAGGGCAGGGACCCGCTGGCGCCTTTCGGCCCCAACGCCGCCGCGCACGTGAAGCGGACCGACGGCTTCCCCCACTGCGCCGACCTGATGCTCAACAGCGCCCTCTGGCCGGACTTCGACGAAGTCGCCGCCTTCGAGGAGCTGGTCGGCTCCCATGGCGGCATGGGCGGGACCCAGTCCTTCCCGTTCGTCCTCCACCCCGCCGAGCTGGAGTGGCCGGACGAGGAGGTGGTCGGGGCGGAACGGGTCCACCGCGTCTTCCGCGCCTGGCTCACCCAGCTGGGGCACGCGGACTACGCCAGCGAGGTCGCCTCGCCGGGCGCGAGCACCCGGATCTCCACCTGAGGCGCCAGCTCTCGGACCGCGGCGGCGAACCGGCGCGGCGGCTGGCGCAGCGGGTCCGGCCGCAGCCGCGCCAGCCCGGCCGGGTAGAGCGTCCCCCAGTGGATCGGGACCGCCACGCGCGGTGAGAGCAGCGCCGCCGCCCGGGCGGCGCGCTCGGGGTCGAGGTGGCCGGGACCGAGGCTCGGCCCCCAGCCCCAGATCGGCAGCAGCGCCAAGTCGAGATCGCCGGCGAGCCCGGCCATGCCGTCGAAGAGGTCGGTGTCGCCGGCGAAGTAGACCCGCCGCTCGGCCTCCAGCAGGAACCCGATCGCCTCCGCATCGGCAGCCCCGCGCCGCGCCCCCTCGTGGTCGGCCTCGACGGCGGTGACGGCTACCTCCCCGACCCGTGTCGACTCCCCCGGCGCCAGCTCGGTCACGGCAGGGAAGCCCCGCCGCGCGAAGAACTCGCCGGCCCCCGGCGGCACCAGCAGCGGCACTTCCCGCCCGATACGCCGCAGCGAGGGCAGGTCGACGTGGTCGCGGTGCAGGTGGGAGATCAGCACCGCGTCGAGCCGCTCGCCGACCGCCGCCGGCGGGGCCGCCCCCCGCCGCCGCAACGGCCCGACCCGCGAGCGCAGCACCGGGTCGGTCAGCAACCGCACACCGCCCAGCTCGGCGAGCACGGTCGCGTGCCCGACGTAGGTGACCCGGCTCGGCCCGGTCGCGCTCATCGGGGGCGACGACCCTGTCGGGGCCGCTGCGTATCTTCGGCGCCGATGAGCGAGCGGAAAAAGGAAGTCATCGAGATCGACCCCGGCGCATTGAGCGGCATCTTCGCCGCCCCGAAGTGGATGCGCGACCTCGGCTTCTCGGCCTGGCTGCTGGTCGGGGTCGGGGCGGCGGTGATCGGCCTGATCTGGCTGCTCGGCCTGACCCAGACGATCGTGATGCCGGTGATCACGGCCGGGATCGTCGCCTCCGTCGTCTCCCCGGCGGTCGACTGGCTGCACCGGCGCGGGGTGCCGAGGGCGATCGGCGCCACGCTCGTCTTCGTCCTCATCGCCCTGATCGGATTCGGCATCGGCCTGATGGTGATGAGCGGCATCGCCAGCGAGGCGAGCAGCCTCTCCGCCCACCTCCGCGAAGGCGCCCGCGAAATCGAGTCGCTGCTGCGCGACCTCGGCGTCAAGGCAGGGACGGCGGCCGGCGCCAACAGCGACACCAGCGCCTCGGTCAGCACTGCCTTCGCGGCGCTCACCCACGGGCTCTTCGGCGGCATCGAGCAGCTGACGTCGCTTGCCGTCTTCCTCTCCTTCACCGCCCTCAGCCTCTTCTTCCTGCTCAAGGACGCGCCGACGATCGGCGGCTTCGTCGAGCGCCACCTCGGGGTCCCAGTCCCCCTCGCCCACTCGGTCCTGGCCCGGGTGGCCAGCAGCCTGCGCGGCTACTTCCTCGGGGTGACGATCGTCGCCGTCTGGAGCGCGGCGATCGTCGGCGCCGGCGCCCTGCTGCTCGGCGTCCCCCTGCCCGGCACGATCGTCGTCGTCACCTTCGTCGGCGGCTACGTCCCCTACATCGGCGCCTGGACCGCCGGGATCTTCGCGGTCCTGATCGCCCTCGGCGGCCAGGGCCCGGAAGCGGCGCTGGCCCTGGGGGTCGTCGTCCTACTGGCCAACGGCCTCTTCCAGCAGCTGGTTCAGCCGATCGCCTACGGCGCCACCCTCAACCTCCATCCCCTCGCCGTCCTCATCGTCACCGTCGCCGGCGGCTGCCTCTTCGGAACCGTCGGCCTGGTCCTCGCCGCCCCTCTGCTCTCCGCCGGGGTTCGGATCGCGACCGAGATCCGCGCCAGCGATGGCGACCGCGAATCGGTCGCCGAGGCCCCCGGCGGGGGCCCCGGCGAGTCGGCGTCGACCTAGCCCGCGGCCGGCATCCGCGCGATCGAGGCGCGGCCGGCGTTGAGCTTGTTTTCGAGGTCCTGGGCCTGGTTGACGCGTCGGCTCTGCAGGGTGCGGACCCTGGCGCCGTAGATCAGCCGGTTGCGGCCGCGCAGGGTTTCGATCGCTTCGTCGTCGTTCTGCTGGACGACCCGGGAAGCAGAGGCCTTGGCGCTGCGGATCGCGGCTTTTTCACGGCGGTAGCCGGCCCTGAGATCGGTGAGTTCTTCCTGTTCGACCTTGCGGTCGTCGGCGATCCGCTTGACCCGCAGTTCGATCGCTTCCTGGATTAGGGCCTTGCGCGGGACGCCTTCGGCGCTGGCCTTCTGCTTGCGCAGGCCGCGGATCTCCTTGCGCAGGGCCGCGCTCCTGTTGTCGTAGGTGTCTTCGAGGCGGCCGACCGTGCTCTCGTAGTTGGCGGCGGCCCGGTTCATCCGCGCGTCGTAGTCGCTGCGCAGGGCGGCGAGTTCCCCGGCCTCGGTGCGCCGGATCGTGCTCACGCCGGCCTTCAGGGCCCGCTGCGATTCGGCCTGCGCCAGCTTCTTGCCGCGGTTGAAGAGCGCGGTCGATTTGTTCACGGCGGCCTCGTGCTTGTTCTCCAGCTGGCCGTCGTAACTGGCCTTCTGGGCGGCGGTGGCCGGGCTGCTCGAGAGCTTGCCGAGCTTTTCCACGAAGCCGACCAGCGCCTTGTACTGCGCGGTCGAGGCCAGGGGCGGAGCGCTGGCGGCGCGGGCGGCGGGTGCCAGCAGGGCTACGGCAAGCAGAGCGACCGCCGCCGCGGGGACGAGCGAACGCAGCATTCGGGACCGGTTCATCGGAATCAAGACACTCCTTGGACGAGCGCCGGGGCGCATTGGGGTTCTTCCGCCTATCGGCTAACGCCGCGGTTTCTTCAACCTGAACGAAAAGATCCGGCGGGGACAGCGGCAGCTTGGCCGTAGGATCGTGCGATGCCGTTCACTCGCCTGAACCTCAAGGAGGATCTGCCCGACGTCGGCTCCAACTTCGACGGCCCGCCCGACCTCGAGTTCCGCCTCGCGACCCAGGCCCTCGGGCTCGAGCAGTCCGGCCTCGGCTACCAGAGCGTCCCGCCCAACTACCGCTTCCCCTACGGCCACACCCACGAGCGGCAGGAGGAGGTCTACGTCGTCCTGCGCGGCAGCGGCCGCATGAAGCTCGACGACGAGATCGTCGAGCTCGAGCAATGGGACACGGTGCGCGTCCCACCCGGCACCTGGCGAGGCTACGAGGCCGGCCCCGATGGCCTCGAGATCTTCGTCATCGGCGCCCCCAACCTCGGCGAGAATCCGCGCGACGACGTCGAGGGCCGGCGCGACTGGTGGATTGACTAGCGAGCGCAAGCGCTAGGGGCTCGTCGTCACGTCGTCCGCAATGCCTCGGTCGGGGTGAGGCGGGCCGCGCGCAGCGCCGGGTAGAGGCCGGCGACGCCGCCGAGCAGGCAGGCCGCGAGCAGGCCACCGCCGATCGCGAGCGGCGGCACCAGCAGTTCGAGCCCTTCGTAGGCAGCGTAGGCCCCGGTGGCGCCGACGCCGAGCAGCACCCCGGCGGCGCCGCCGAGCACGCCCAGCACGAACGACTCGGAGAGGAACTGGGCGGCGATGTGGCGGCGGCGAGCGCCGAGCGCGCGGCGCAGGCCGACCTCGGAGCGGCGCTCCAGCACCGAGATGATCATCACGTTGGCAATCCCGATCCCGCCGACCAGCAGCGCCACCGCGCCGAGCCCGAGGAAGAGCGAGGTGAAGGCGCCCTCGGCGGCGGCCTGGGCCTCGAGCGCGTCGGAGGGGCGGCTGACCGCGACCTCCTCGGGAGCCCAGGGGTCGGCGGCGCTCGGCAGCAGCGCCGCCGCGTCGCGCACCTGTGCTTCGCCCTCGCCGGCGCGGACGTAGACCCTGGAGGGATTGCGCTCGGTCCCGAACAGGCGCTTCGCGACCGGGTAGCCGACCAGCGCGGCGCTGTCGAGTTCGGGAGCGAGCGGCAGCGGCTCGAGGATCCCGACCACCGTGAAGAGGCGACCGGAGAGATAGACCTGGGTGATCCCTTCGAGCCGCTCGATCCCGAGCCGCCGCGCGGTTTTCGCCCCCAGCACGACCGCCGGGTAGCGCTCGGTGGCCCCGTCGAGGAAGCGGCCGGCGCGCAGCTCGCCCTCCAGCGTGGCCAGCAGCGAGTCCTCGGCGGCGCGGACCGCGATCCCCCCGGTGATCTCTTCCGGCACGTAGGAGCTGCGCCGCACCGTGACCCCTTCCACCAGGGTGGCCGCGCTCGCCGACTCGACCTCGCCGAGCATCCGGATCCGAGCCGGCGCGGCCGCCGCCAGCTCGGTCTCCTCGCCGAACATCGATTCGCCGGGTTCGACCGTCAGCAGGTTGGTGCCCAGGTCTTCGATCTGCGCCAGCAGGTCGGCCTTGCTCGTCTCCGAGATCGCCAGAACCGCGACCAGGGAGGCGATCCCGATCGAGATCCCGAGCGCCGAGAGGGCGGCGCGCAGCCTGCGGGTGCGCAGCCCGATCGTCGCCAGCCGCAGCAGGTCGCGGGGTCGCAGGCGGCTCACCGGTCGTCCCCCTCGATCAGCCCGTCGCGAACCATGATCCGCCGCGGCAGCGAGCGGGCGATCTCCCCGTCGTGGGTGATGATCACCAGGGTAGCCCCGCCCGCGTTCAGCTCGCGCAGCAGCTCCATCAGCTCGCCGCCGGTCTTCGTGTCGAGGTTGCCGGTCGGCTCGTCGGCCAGCACGATCGCCGGCTCGCCGACCAGCGCCCGCGCCACCGCGACCCGCTGGCGCTCGCCGCCGGAGAGCTTGGCGGCGTCGTGGCGCTCGCGGTGGGAGAGGCCGACCTGGGCAAGCGCCGCGGCGGCGCGCTCGCGCCGCTCGGCCGCGGGCACGCCGCCGTAGAGCAGCCCGTCGGCGACGACGAGCTGGCGGCGGTGCGGGCGACGCGGATCGGCTTCGTCTTCCAGCGGTTCTTCCTGCTCGACGCGGCGCCGGTGATCGACAACGTCGCCGACGGGCTGCTCTACGCCGGCGTGCCCGCGGCCGAGCGGCGCGAGCGCGCCGCCGC
>CBIHMQ010000041.1:0-12621 GCA_966211075.1 uncultured bacterium | reverse complement strand
GAACGCGGTCATCCACGCCGGGACCGCTGCCACGGTGCGCCTCGCGGTCGCGGATCAACCCGCTGCGCAGAGCGACGCAGAACTCACCGTCCTCGGTCGCGTCCATCCAGCCGACGGGGGACGCGTACCAGCCACGGTCCATGCCCTCCAGCTCGGCGATCGCCGGCTCGGCGGCGGTCCAGGGCTCGCCGCCGGTGGCCGGGGTCGGGTGCAGCATCCCGGCCAGCTCGATGGCCGAGTGCGGCTCCGCGAGCTGGGCGATCACCGGGGTCGCCAGGTGCTGGATGTTCGCCACCCTGACGATCTCCGGCTCGGCGGCAGCCTCGACCCATACCGCGTGCGGGCGCAGGGCGCGAACGATCCGCTCGGCGACGATCCGCTGCTCGCGGCGGTTCTTGTCGCTGCGCAGCAGCTGCTCGCCGAGGTGGTCGTCGACGGCGGGGTCGGAGCTGCGCCGGGTCGAGCCGGCCAGGGCGACGGTGGAGACGCTCGCCCCCGCCCGCCGCACCAGTAGCTCGGGGCTGGCGCCGACGTAGGCGGCCTCCGGGGTGCCGCAGCAGAAGCAGAAGCAGGAGGGGAACTGCTCGCGCATCGCCCCGAACAGGGCGGCGGTGTCGTGGGCGGCCGCCGCCTCGACGATCACCTCGCGGGCCAGTACCACCTTGCTCATCTCCCCCGCCCCGATCCGCGCCGTCGCGGCTTCCACCGCCGCTTCGAACTCGCGTGGCGGCCGGGCGCTGCGAATCGCCGGGGCGGTCGGGTGCGGGTCGAGCAGCGGCAGCGCTTCGTCGCGCAGGCTCGCCAGGCGCGCCTCGGCGACGCGTTCGCCCTGGGATCCGCTCTGCGGACCGTCGGGCGAACTCGTGCCGACGATCGCGTTGACGGTCAGGAAGGTGCTGCCGGCGCTGCGGCAGAGCGAGAGCTCCGGGAGGACCATCGAGGCAGGGGTGAGCGAGGACCAGGTCGAGGAGGCGCCACCGTCGGGGGCGAAGGCGAACCCGCCGAGCCAGACCGGGCCGGCGCCGGCGGGCAGGCCGGGCGGCTCGTCCAGCACCGCGTCGCCGCCTGTCCGCAGGCACTCGCGGGCGACGTCGGCGAAACGATCGCGGCCGCGCGAGACCGCCTCGTGGGCGACGCCGAGTCCGGCCAGGGCGAAGCCGCGGTCGGGCTGCTCCCAGCAGAACCAGCGGTCGGAGGCGAGCCGGGAGGCGAAGACGGCGGCGCAGGGATCCTCGAGGTCGACCTCGACGGTGACGCTGACCAGGGTGCGGCCGGGGCGGCCGAGGGCGCGCTCCACCCCCTCGCGCAGGTTGCTCAGAAGCGACTCAGTCGGAACCGCGCGCAATCGCGATCTCGCCCGTGCGGACCATTTCGACCAGGCCGTGCGGGCGGACCATCCGCTCGAAGGCCTCGATCTTGTCGGCGGAGCCGGTCACCTCGATCGTCATCGTGCGGCGGGCGACGTCGACGATTTTGGCGCGGAAGATCTCGGCGAACTGGATGATCTCGGCCCGGTTCTCGACCGCCGAAGAGACCTTGAAGAGAGCCATCTCGCGAGCCACCGTCTCTTCCGGCTCCATGTCGCGGATCTTCAGGACGTTGATCAGCTTGTGCAGCTGCTTGGTGACCTGGTCGATCGGGTGGACGGCGCCGTCGAGGGTCAGGGTGATGCGGGAGACGCTGGGGTCGTCGGTCGGGCCGACCGCGAGCGTGTCGATGTTGAAACCCCGCCGCGAGAAGAGGCCGGCGACGCGCGCCAGCACACCCGGCTTGTTCTCGACCAGGATCGAGAGCACGTGCTTGCGGCCACTCAACTGACCCGGCACGTGCAGGTCCTCGAGCTTGAGCAGATCCGGGGTCCCGGCCTCCACTACTCGCGCACCGCCTTCGGCGTGTCGACCATGTCGCGGGCGGCGAAGCCCGGCGGGATCATCGGGTAGCAGTTCTCTTCCTGGGCGACGCGAACGTCGAGCAGCACCGGGCCGTCCGTCTCCAGCGCCTTCGCCATCGTCGCCTCGAGGTCGTCGGCGTTCTCGCAGCGCAGGCCGGTCGCGCCGAAGGCCTCGGCCAGCTTCACCCAGTCGGGGCTGGCGCCCATCTCGACCGAGCTGTAGCGGCGGTCCCAGAACAGCTCCTGCCACTGGCGGACCATGCCCATGTAGCCGTTGTTCATCAGGAAGACCTTGACCGCGATCTCCTCGGTGACGCAGGTCGCCAGCTCCTGGATGTTCATGATCAGGCTGCCGTCGCCGGCGATGCAGACGACCGTCTCGTCGGGGCAGGCGACCTTGGCGCCGACCGCCGCCGGCAGGCCGAAGCCCATCGTCCCGAGGCCACCGGAGTTGATCCAGCGCCGCGGTTTCTCGAAGCCGTAGTACTGGGCGGTCCACATCTGGTGCTGGCCGACGTCGGAGGTGACGATTGCGTCGCCGCCGGTCGCCCGGTGCATCGCCTCGATCATGTACTGCGGCTTGATCTCGCCGTCCTGGCCGGGCTCGTAGCGCAGCGGATGCTGGTCGCGCCAGGAATCGATCTGACTCCACCAGCCCTCCAGTCGCGAGGTATCGGTCTGCAGCGCCCGGTACTCGCGGGTCAGCTTCGGCAGCACCTGCTTGACGTCGCCGACGATCGGGATGTGGGCGCCGACGTTCTTGGAGATCTCGGCCGGGTCGATGTCGATGTGAATCACCTTGGCGTGCGGCGCGAACTCGCTGAGCTTGCCGGTGATCCGGTCGTCGAAGCGGGCGCCGATCGCGACGATCAGGTCGGCCTTGTCCATCCCGTAGTTGGCGGCGAAGGTGCCGTGCATGCCGAGCATCCCGAGCCAGTTCTGGTGCGAGGCCGGGAAGCCGCCGAGGCCCATCAGCGTCGAGGTGACCGGGAAGCGGTCCGATTCGGCCAGCTCGCGAAGCTCCTCGGAGGCGTTGCCGTTGATGACGCCGCCGCCGGTGTAGAAGATCGGCCGGCGCGCGTTGGCGAGCGCTTTGGCGGCGATCCGGATCTGCTTGATGTTGCCGTCGGTGGAGGGCTTGTAGCCGGGCATCTCGACCGGCTCGGTGCGCGGCACGTAGTCGATGTCGGCGCGCGAGAGGTCCTGCGGGATGTCGAGCAGGACCGGGCCCGGCCGGCCGGTCGAGGCGATGTGGAAGGCCTCGTGGACGTACTCGGGGATCTGGCGCGCGTCGGTGACCTGGAAGGAGTGCTTCACGAACGGCAGCGTGGCGCCGAGGATGTCGGCCTCCTGGAAGCCGTCGGTGCCGATCAGCTCGGTTTTCACCTGGCCGGTGATGAACACGGTCGGGGTCGAGTCGAGCATCGCGTCGGCGATCGCGGTGATCAGGTTGGTCGCGCCCGGGCCCGAGGTGGCGAAGGCGACCCCGACCCGGCCCGAGGCGCGGGCGTAGCCCTCGGCGGCGTGGCCGGCGCCCTGCTCGTGGCGGACCTGGACGTGGCGGAAGTCGGCGTCGACCACGGCGTCGTAGATCGGCAGGTTGGCCCCGCCGGGGATCCCGAAGACGTGCTTGACGCCCTCGGCCTTGAGCGACTCCATCAACGTGTCGGCGGCGCGCATGGGACTGGCGATGCTAGCAGCGGAACTAGGCGCGGCCCGCGGGCGATTTCGCCGGGTTCCAGCGGGTCCGCGGGTCGATCGCGCTCTCGATCGCGTTCGCCTTGTAGCGCTCGATCTTGTGGATCATCGACTCGACCAGCTCCTCGCCCAGCAGCGTCGGCTGCAGGCCGAGGTCGAGCAGCTTGGTGTGGATGGCGTTGTAGTAGTGCTCTTCCTTCTCCACGCGCGGGTTCTCGCAGTGCTGGATCTCCACCGTGTAGCCGAGGTGCTCGCCGGCCTGCTTGACCAGCTCGGCCAGCTCGATCACCGAGAACTGCTCGGTGAATTGGTTGAAGACGCGGAAGTCGCCGGCGTCGGCGGGGTTCTCGACCGCCAGCTCGACGCAGTTGAGGGTGTCGCGGATGTTGAGGAAGCCGCGGGTCTGGCCGCCGGAGCCGTAGACCGTCAGCGGGTGGCCGATCACCGCCTGCAGGCAGAACCGGTTCAGGACCGTGCCGAAGACCTCGTCATAGTCGAAGCGGGTGATCAGGCGCTCGTCGGCGGCGGTCTCGTCGGTCTCGATCCCGTAGACGACGCCCTGGTTGAGGTCGGTGGCGCGCAGGCCCCAGGTCCGGCAGGCGAAGTGGATGTTGGTCGAGTCGTGGACCTTCGAGCAGTGGTACAGCGAGGCCGGCAGCTTCGGGTAGGGCAGCGTGTCGCTGCGCCCCTTGTGATGGATCTCGATGTAGCCCTCCTCGATGTCGATCTCGGGCTGGCCGTACTCGCCCATCGTCCCCAGCTTGACCAGGTGGCACTCGGGGACGTGATCGCGGATCGCGAAGAGCAGGTTGAGGTTGCCGATCACGTTGGCGTGCTGGGTCTCGACCGCCTGCTGGCGCGAGCCCATCGAGTAGGGCGCCGAGGCCTGCTGGCCGTAGTGGACGACCGCATCCGGGCGGGTCTCGGCGACGACCGAGTCGAGGAAGTCGCCGTCCTCGACCGGGCCGACGTAGCTGGCGACCCGCTTGCCGGAGATCTCCTCCCAGGCGGCGAGGCGGTCGGGCAGCGGCGCGATCGGCGTCAGCGAGTCCGAGCCCTGGGCCTCGACCCAGCGCCGGCGCGCGAAGTTGTCGACGACCGACACCTCGTGGCCGCGGGCGGAGAAGCGCAGCGCGGTGGGCCAGCCGAGGTACCCGTCACCCCCGAGGATGAGGATTCTCATAGGCGCGGCATCGTAGCTGCCGGGGCCGATGGCGTGGGCGAATCGGGCCGCTTGGCGGCGGCATAGCATCCTCCCCATGCTCGACGGCCTGGCGGCGCGCAACGGGGGCAGGGCCGGCCTCGCCGCCCTGGTCGCGATTCTCCTGCTTGGCTTCGGCCTGCGGTTTGGCGAGGCCTGGGACGGCCGCGCGCCGGTCTACGACGCCGCGGCCTACGCGGCGATCGCGGCCAACCTCGAGCGCGGCGAGGGCTTCACGGTCGGGGCGGGCGCGACCCAGCCGTCCAGCAACTACTCGCCTGGGCTGCCCCTGTTCGTGGCCGGGATCTACAAGGTCACGGGCGGCGTCCACGAACGCCTGGCGCGCCTGGTGCTGGCGCTGATCGGCAGCCTCTCGGTGCTTCTCGCCTACCTGCTGGGACGGCGCCTCGCGCGCCCTGGAGTTTCTCCAAACCAGGGCAGGGAGAAGCTCCATGGCGCAGAGCCGGTCCTCGCCGGCCTGATCGCCGCGATGGTCGTGGCGGTCTACCCGGCGCTGCTCGAGTACCAGGGGATGCTGATGAGCGAGCCGCTGGCGGCGACTCTCCTGGCAGCCGCGGTCTGGGCGATCTTCTGGGCGGCCGGGGAGCGAGCCGCTCCGCCCGCCCGGTGGCTCGTCCCTGGCGCGCTGCTGGGAGCGCTCGGCTTGGTCCGGCCGGAGTACCTCGGCGTGACCATGCTGCTCGCGATCGTCGTCTTCGCGGCCGGCGTCCGAGCCGGCTGGCGCCGCTCGCTCGGCGCCGCCGCGATCATGCTGCTCACGGCCCTCGTCGTCATCGCCCCTTGGACCGTCCGCAACGCCGAGGCGCTGGGACGGTTCGTGCCGATCTCGACCGGCGGCGGCCAGGTGCTGTTCGCGGGGACCTACCTGCCCTCCGGCGGGAACCCGGAGCGGGTCGGGGCCGAGGTCGTCGAGCGGCATCCGGAGCTGTTCGGGCCGGGCGCGGTGCGCCGGCTGCGCCTCGAGCAGATCCTCGCCCGGCTCGCCGCCGACCGCCATCCCAGCCTGGAAACGGACCAGGCGCTGGCGAAGATGGGCCGGGAGCAGCTCTGGGAGGACCTCGGTGAGGAGCCGCTCGAGTACGCCGGCTTCCTCGCCAAGAAGGTCTGGCGGCTCTGGGGACACGGGCCGCGGGCGGTGATGGAAGCGCCCGGCTGGGAGCTCTTCCACTGGGCCGTGGTTGCCCTCGGCCTGCTCGGCCTCGGCGCGCTGGCCTGGCGGCGGCGCTGGGAGGCGGCGGTGCTGGCGACGGTGTTCGTCGCGATCACTGCGCTGAGCGCGCTGCTGGTCGCCTCGCCGCGCCGGGTGCTGGCGATGCTGCCGCTGCTGGCCGCCTGCGCCGGAGTCGGCGCGACCTGGGCCTGGACGGCGTGGCGCGAACGGCGCCGGCCAGAGGAGGCCGGCGCCGCCCGAGCGGGCTAGTCCTGGTTGTACCTGACCTGGAAGGTCACCCGGATGTAGGTCGCCGTATCGGCGCCTTTGAAGACACACCTGTAGGCGACGACGTCGGGGTTGGTCTTCTTCACGGTCGGCGTGCAGCGGAAGGCGGCGGTGATCCGCGGCTTCTCGACACGCAGTTCGCTGGTCTTCACCATCGCCTTCTTGGCCTGGGCGCAGGTGGCGAAGCGGGCCTGAGAGGGATCGACGTTGGTGGCGAAGAGCGTGCCGGTGATCTTCTTGCCGATCACGTTCGGCGAGCTCGCCGTACAGGTCTTTTCGGTCGGCTTGGCGCTGGCGCCGGTGGCCAGGGCCAGCGAGGCCAACATGGCGATCGAGGTGGCGATCAGGAAGGTGCGATGCATCGGGGTTCTCCTCAGTCGAGTTGCACTGTGCTCGGCAACAGTTCGCCGCGCCATCGCCGCGCCCTGCGACCCATCGGGGCGGGGCGAAACGATGCAGCGGGATAGCCTGAGCCGGCCTTGCGCCCCCTTGCAACCTGGATCCGCGCCCTGCCCGAGCGCCACGGGAAGCGGACGCTCGTCGTCCTCGGCCTGATCGTCGCGCTCGGCCTCGGCCTGCGCGCCTACGCGGTGGTCGACCCGGCCGCGGAACCGGCCGACGACTCGCGCGCCTAC
Source organism: uncultured bacterium (assembly GCA_966211075.1). Taxonomy (GTDB): domain Bacteria; phylum Actinomycetota; class Thermoleophilia; order Solirubrobacterales; family 70-9; genus VAYN01. Next base: position 5,737 of record CBIHMQ010000041.1, on the reverse strand, counting down.
TTCGGCCTCGCCAAGGCGCTGTATGAGGAAGGCAGCTTCGGCGGGTCGGAATTCCGCGACTCCAGCGACTGGTCACCGGGGGCGCCGCTGCTCTACGCGGCCTCCTTCTACGCGACCGGCGGCGCCCGCGAAGGGACGGCGCGGATCGTCGAGGCGCTGCTCGGGGCCGCTGCGATCCTGGTCGTCTTCGCCCTCGCCGAGCGGCTCGCCCGGGCCTGGGGTGGTGTGATGACTTCTGCCCGACAGGTGGGCAGAAGTCATCACACCGGGCTGCTGGCCGCCTTCGCGGTCGCCGTCTACCCGCCGTTCATCCACTCGACCACCGAACTGATGAGCGAGCCGCCGGCGATCCTCACCCTGCCGGCGGCGGTGCTTGCCTTCCTCTGGGCGAGCGAGCGAGAACGGCTCGCCGCCTGGCTGGTCCCTGGGCTGCTGTTCGGACTGACGGCGATGTTCCGGCCCGAGTACCTGCTGGTCGGCGGCGCCTTCGCGGTGCTGGCGGCGCTGCGCCTGTTCAACGCCCGCGGCTGGCGGCCGGCGCTGGGCGGGGCCGCCCTCTTCCTCGCCGCCCTGGTCGTCCTGATCGTCCCCTGGACGGTCCGCAACTACGTCGTCCTCGACCGGGTGGTGCCGATCTCCACCGGCGGCGGCAAGGCGCTCTACGTCGGCACCTTCCTGCCCGCCGACGGCGAATACCAGCGGGTCAAGGCGGTCCTGGCCAAGCGCTACCTGGGACGGGACCTGGAGCCGAACTCGGCGGCGCTCGACAAGGTCGACCCCACTCCGCTCTTCGACCGGGTCGCCTCCCGCTACCCGGAGCTGACCCGCGACGCCGCGCTCGGCAAGATCGGCAAGGAGAACTTCTCCACCTTCTTCGGCGAGGACCCGCTCGGCTACGCCGCTATGACGGTCCGCAAGGTCGGGCGGATGTGGAGCAGCGGCGTCGGCGAAGCGATGAGCAGCGGCGCCGGCCGGGCCGTGCAGATCCTCCTCGTCGCCCTCGGCGTCGCCGGCTTCGCCCTGCTCGGAGTGCGGCGGCGCTGGTGGGAGCTGGTCGCGCTGGCGACCCCGATCCTGCTCGTCACCGCGGTCGGCGCGGTCTCGCTGGCGGCCCCGCGTCGCAACGAGGTGCTGATGACGCTCGTCTTTCCGCTCGTCGCCCTGACCCTGTCATCGGCCTTCGCGGCCATATCCTCTGGCCGCGAATGGTCCCCAGAGCAGGCATCTTCCCGGCCGAACTGACGGCGCTGCGCGCCGCCGGCCTCGTCGTCGCGGCGCTGATCGTCGTCTACGCGGTCGCCCGCCGACGCTCGCTGCGCAACGCCGACGTGCTGATCCTGCTGCTGGCCGGGCTCGGCCTGGCCCTGGTCACCGGCACCGAAATCGTCGACGGGCTGCTCTCCGCCTTCTCTTTCGAGAAAGGCAACGGCGGCCGCATCCTCGGCCTCGCCGTCTTCGCGATCTTCGTGCTCTTCCTGCTGACCCTGCGGGCGCTCTCCCAGGCCGCTCGCAACTCCCGCCAGCTGGCGGCGGCGCTGGAGGGCCTGGCCTGGGAGGAGTTCCGCCAGGCGGGGCTGCCGGAGCGCTTCCGCGGCAAGGTCGCGATCCTGATCCCCGCCTACAACGAGGCCGAGAACATCGGCCACGTGCTGGACCAGATGCCGGCGGCGGTCTGCGGGGTCGGGACCGAGGTCCTGGTCGTCGACGACGGCTCCCGCGACGGCACGGGCGACGTCGCCGCCGAGCACGGGGCCTCGGTCGCCCGTCACGTCACCAACCGCGGCGGCGGCGCGGCGCTCCGCACCGGCTACCGGCTGATGGTCGAATCGGGGGCCGAGATCGTCGTCACCCTCGACGCCGACGGCCAGCACCTGCCGAGCGAGATGGAGCGGCTGATCAAGCCGATCCTCGACGGCGAGGTCGACGTCGCCCACGGCTCGCGGGTCCTCGGCCACGCCGACCGCAACCACTTCGCCCGCGAGCTCGGCATCGTCTTCTTCAACCGGCTGGTCTCCTTCATCACCCGCACCCACGTCACCGACTGCTCGAACGGATACCGGGCGGTGCGGACCACGGTGCTGCCGCAGCTCGTGCTGCGGCAGGAGCAGTTCCACACCTCCGAGTTCATGATCGAGGCGATCAAGCGCGGGATCCCCGCCAGGGAGGTCCCGATCACGGTCGAACAGCGCCTCCACGGCCACTCCAAGAAGCCGGCGGTGTTCCGCTACGGAGTTGGCTTTGCCAACGCGATCGTGAGAACCTGGCTGCGCTAACCAACTCGGCCGGAAAGGGTTCGCGATGACGATCACCGAGCAGGAGACGGCGGAAGTCGAGAAGGCAAACGCCAGCGGCCGGGTTCCGGTCGTCTTCATCCACGGGCTCTGGCTGCTGCCGAGCAGCTGGGACAACTGGGCGGGGGCTTTCGAGGAGGCCGGCTACGCGGCGGTCAAGCCGAGCTGGCCTGACGACCCGCTGACGGTCGAAGAAGCGCGCGCCAATCCCGAAGCCCTCGCCGGGAAGAGGCTGGGGCAGGTCCGCGACCACGTCGCCGAGGTGATCGGGAGACTGGAGCGCAAGCCGGCGGTGATGGGCCACTCGACCGGCGGGCTGCTCGCCCAGCTGATCGCCGACCGCGGCCTCTCGGCGGTGACGGTGGCGATCGACCCCGGTCCCTTCCGCGGCGTCTTGCCGCTGCCGCTCTCGACCCTGAAAGCGGCCAAACCGGTGCTCGCCAACCCGCTCAACCGAGGCCGCGCGGTCACCCTCACCTTCGACCAGTTCAAGTACGGATGGACCAACGCGCTCGACGAGAAAGAGTCGCGGGAGCTGTATGAGACCTACCACGTGGCGGCGCCGGGAGTGGCGCTGATGCAGATGGCCAACGCCAACCTCAACCCCTTCACCGAGGCCAAGCTGGACCCGAGGAACCCGAACCGCGGGCCGCTCCTGATCATCGATGGCGAGGTCGACCACACCGTCCCCTGGGCGATCGCCCACGCCTCCTACAAGCGGCAGTCCCGCAACGAGGCGGTCACCGAGATCGTGAAAATCCCCAACCGGGGGCACTCGCTGACGATCGACAGTGGCTGGCGCGAGGTCTGCGACACCGCGCTTGAGTTCGTCAAACGGTTCGTCTAGGGAGGGCTACTCGACGCCCGGGTGCCGGACGGCGGACGGGTCGGGCAGGTAGAGGTCGGTGCCGCAGCGCGGGCAGACCTGGACGTAGAGCTTCAGCGCCTTGCCGCAGTTGGGGCACTGCCGTTCCGGTTCGTTCTTCTCGACCCGGTAGAGGACGACGGCGATTAGCCCGAGCAGGGGCAGCACGGCGCCGACGGCGAACCAGATCCAGAAGGAGCTGCCCTTGCCCCGACCGACGATCCCGGTGGCGAGGCCGAAGAAGAAGGCGATGACGAGGTATTCCACTGCCTTGATTCTGGCGCTTCGCGCCCGGCGGCGACTAGCGCAGCCGCTTCGGGTGACCGATCGAGCCGACCTCGGAGATGTCGCGCTTGAACGGCAGGCTGGCGGTCCAGTCGAGGATCGCCCGGGCTTTGCGGGCGGTGCCCGGGATCTGGCTCATGTGGTAAGTCCGGGCCATCCACCAGGCCGGGAAGCCGCGGAAGGTTCGCTCGCCGATCTTGCCGACCGCCTTGTAGCGGCCAAGGTTGACGAAGGCGGCTTCGCCGCGGTACTCGAACGGCTCCGGCGATCCGATCCCGAGCTGGGCGGCGATGTTGCGGGCCGCCACCGGACCCTGGCGGACGGCGTGCTGGGCGGTCGGCGGGCAGAGGCCGCCGCGCGGGTCGGGGGCGGCGGCGCAGTCGCCGATCGCCCAGACCGAGTCCATGCCCTGGACGCGCAGGCGCTCGTCGACCGGGACCCGGCCGCGCTCGTCCAGGGGCACGTTGAGGTCGCGGAGGATCGGCTGCGGGGCGACGCCGGCGGTCCAGACGACGGTCCGGGTCGGCAGGGTCTCGCCGCTGGAGAGCCGCGCCGAGTTGGCACCGACCTCCTCCAGGGTCGTCCGCAGGCGGATGTCGATGCCGCGGCCGCGCAGCTCGCGGAGGGCGTAGTCGGCCAGCTGCCGGTCGATCTCCGGCAGCACCCGGTCGCTGGCCTCGACCAGCACCCAGCGCATCCCGTGCAGGCGGGCGCGAGGATATGACTCCATCGCGTCGGCTGCAAAGTCCTGCAGCTCGGCCAGCGCCTCGAGGCCGGCGTAGCCGCCGCCGACGAAAACGTAGGTGAGCAGCTCTTCGCGTCGGGCCGGGTCCTCGGTCGCGTTCGCTTCCTCGAGCGTCTCGACCACGTGGTTGCGCAGCCAGATCGCATCGGCGAGCCCCTTGAACCCGATCGCGTGCTCGGCCAGACCCGGGACCGGTAGCACCCGCGAGACCGAGCCCAGCGCGAGCAGCAGCTGGTCGTAAGGCAGCGTCTCCAGCTCGCCGGCTTTGGTCCGCAGCTCGACCGTCTTCGCGGCGGGGTCGTGGCCGACGATCGAGCCGAGCCGCAGGTAGGTGCGGTCGAGGATGTCCCGCAGCGGCGTCACCACGTGCCGCGGCTCCAGCGTCCCCGCCGCCGCCTCCGGCAGGAACGGCGTGTAGAGCGCGAAGTTCGTCTCGTTGACCAGGACCAGCCGGGCCGACTGCCGCGGCATCAGCTTCTCCAGCTCCCGCGCCGCCGCCGCGCCGCCGAACCCACCGCCCGCAATGACTACGTTCCAGGCCATTCGCGCCACGATAGCAACCTTGTAACACGTTGTTACAAAGTGCATATTGGCGCGAATGGCCTGCGCGTCCTACGGGTTGCTCTCGCAGGCGATCCCGTCATGGTCGGCGTCGAGCCGATGCGGATCTCTCTTCGGACCGCCGTGCTTCTTGAAGAACTTCTGAGCCGCTGCCTGGGTCCGGAAGTCCGAGCAGTCCTTGTCCCCCGCGAGCGCGGGTTGGGCCGAGATGCCGAGCAGCCCGGCGACGGCGAGGCCGGTGACGATAAGGCGACGCATTGACTCTCCTTCGTGTGTGGGGTCCGCCGAGACCGGTGGCACCCTAAAGGCATCTGAGTAAACGGAGGAGTTCGCCTAGGTCCCCAGCTGCTCCCGGATCAGGCGGTTGACCTCGCCGCCGTCCGCCCGGCCCTTGGTCTCTTTCATGACGGCGCCGACGATCGCGCCGATCGCCTTGCCGTTGCCGGCCCTGATCTGCTCGGCGGCCTCGGGGTTGGCGGCGATCGCGGCCTCGACGATGCCCTCCAGCTCGCCGCTGTCAGAGATCTGGGCAAGGCCCTCGCGCTCGACGATCGCGGCCGGGTCGCCCCCCTCGGCGACCAGGGCGGCCAGCACGGTCTTGCCGCTGCCGTGGGAGATCTTCTTCTCGCCGACCAGGGCGACCAGGGACGCCAGGGCCTCGGGCTCGACCTTGGAGTCGGCGGCGCCGGCCTCCTCGTCGGCCTGGCGCAGCGCCGCGGCGAGCTCGCCGGTCACCCAGTTGGCGACGGTGCGGGCCTCGATGCCGTCGGCGGCAGCCGCGGTGCGCTCGAAGAACTCGGCGGTCTCGGGGTCGGTGGCCAGGGTCAGCGCCACGTCCTCGGCCAGGCCCATCCCGAGGTAGCGCTCGATCCGCGCCGCCGGCAGCTCCGGCAGCGACTCGCGCGCCTCGCGCAGCATCGCCTGGGTCGGCGCCACCGGGACCAGGTCGGGCTCGGGGACGTAGCGGTAGTCCTCGGCGTCGGACTTCTC
>CBIHMQ010000040.1:0-12634 GCA_966211075.1 uncultured bacterium | reverse complement strand
ACCCGAGCGTCGGCGAGGTGCTGCGCGCCGCGCCCGGCCTGGCCCGGATCGCCGCCGGGGTTGGCTGGCGGGCGGCCGGCGACGCCGCCGGCGCCTACGTCAACGGCGCCTCGCGGATGGTGCGGGCGGCCTCGCGCGGGGAGTCGGCCGCGCAGATCGTCCAGGAGGGCCGCTCCGAGCTGCGCTCCTACCTGCGCGGTTGGCTCGGGGTTCCCGACGGCCAGGCGCGGCCGCCGCGTCCGGCGGTGGAGGCGGGCCCGAACGGCGACGACTCGGCCGAGGCGCTGCGCCGCCGCGGCGAGGAGCTGCTGCGCCGCTCCGCCGACCTCGGCGCCGACCCTGACTCGCACCCCGCCTACATGCGGATCCTCGACGCGCTGGCCCCCGACGAGGGGCGGATCCTCCGCTTCCTCGCCCGCGGCGGCGCCCAGCCCTCGGTCGACGTCCGGGCCGGCGTGCCGCTCGCCTCGCAGCTGGTCGCTCAGGGCTGCACGATGATCGCCGAGGAGGCGGGCTGCCGGCACCAGGACCGGCTCCACGCCTACCTCAACAACCTGCACCGCCTCGGCCTCGTCTGGTTCTCCCGCGAGCCGCTCCGCGATGCCCGCCGCTACCAGGTGCTGGAGGCCCAGGAGCCGGTCACCGACGCGCTCGAGCGGGCGGGCCGGACCGGCCGCACGGTCCGCCGCAGCATCGTCCTCACCCCGTTCGGCGAGGACTTCTGCGCGGTCTGCCTGCCGCTCGAGTAGCTACCGCTTACAGGCCGTAGCTGCGGCCGATCACGTCGAGCATCACCTCGTCGGTGCCGGCACCGATCCGGTTGAGGCGGACGTCGCGGAAGGCGCGCTCGATCTCGTACTCCTTCATATAGCCGTAGCCACCGAGGATCTGGACGGCGTCGTCGGCGACCTCGCAGGCGATCCGCGAGGCGTAGAGCTTCGCCATCGTGATCTCTCGGACCGGGTACTCGCCGTTGGCGAAGCGCCAGGCGGTCGCGTAGGTGAACTGCTTCGCGGCCTCCGTCTTCGTCGCCATCTCGGCGATCTTGTGGCGCAGCGCCTGGAACTTGCCGATCGGGCGGCCGAAGGCTTCGCGCTCCTTGGCGTACTCGATCGCCCTCTCGATCATCCGCTCCGCGCCCGCGTGGCAGCCGGCGGCGGCGACCAGCCGCTCGCCTTGGAGCTCCCAGGCGATGTGGTAGAAGCCCTTGCCGACCTCGCCGAGCACGGCGTCGGCCGGGACCCGGACGTCTTCGAAGGCGAGTTCGCCGGTGTCGGAGGCGTGCATCCCCATCTTCTCCAGCTCGCTGGAGACGCTGAAGCCGGGGACCTTCTCGCCGTTCTCGTCGCGCAGGTCGACGACGAAGAGGGTGATGCCGGCGTGGCGCTCCTCCGGGTCGGTCTTGCAGACGAGGACGATGAAGTCGGCGCGCGGGCCGTTGGTGATGAACGTCTTGGAGCCGTTGATGACGTATTCGTCGCCGTCGCGGATCGCGGTGGTGCGGATGCCGGCGACGTCGGAGCCGGCGCCCGGCTCGGTGATCCCCAGCGAGCCGATCTTCTCGCCCTTCAGGCCCGGTTCGAGGTACTTCTTCTTCTGCTCGTGGGTGCCGAGCAGGTGGATCGGGGGCAGGACCATGTCGCTCTGCACCGCGAAGCCCATGTTGGTGCCGCCGGAGCCCGAGTAGCTCATGCACTCGGCGCGGACCAGCGAGTAGAAGTAGTCGCCGCCCTGGCCGCCGTACTCCTCGGGGAAGCAGAGGCCGAGGTAGCCGAGCTCGCCGGCCCGTTCCATCGCCGAAGTCGGCCAGTAGGTGTCCTCCCACTCGTTGCGGTGGGGCCACAGCTCCTTCTGCACCCACGCCTGCATCGACTCGCGCAGGTCTTCGTGCTCCTGGCTGAAGATGAAGTGCTTGCGCCCGGCCGCGTGGTCGGGCTTGATGACGGTCGACACGTTCTCTCTCCTCGTTCGCTGGTTCACGGGGGGTGTCTGAGCTGAGGCGTCAGATCTGGCGGCTCAACTCAGACACGCCGAGTGCGAGTGGACAGTAGCACTTCCTACTTTCAACAGAACCGGCTATGGTCCCGTCCATGACCGATGAGAGCTACGAGCTGGTTCGTTACGAGGTCGCCGACGGCATCGCCACGGTGACGCTGAACAACCCCGAGAAGCGCAACATGCTCTCGGGCCAGATGCTGGCCGAGCTGGTCGCGGCGATGAAGCGCGCCCAAGCTGAGGACGAGGTGCGGGCGGTCGTCCTCACCGGGGCGGGCGAGAAGGTCTTCTGCGCCGGCGCCGACCTCGGCGGGTTCGCCGCCGAGGTGCCGCTGGTCGCCAAACACTTCGCCTCCGACCTCTTCCTCGAGTTCTTCCGGCTGATGCCGCGGCTCGGCAAGCCCTCGCTCTGCGCCGCCAACGGCCACGTGCTGGCGGGGGGCATGGGGCTGGCGCTCTCCTGCGACCTGGTGATCGCCAAAGAGGGCGCGACCTTCGGGACGCCGGAGATCAACGTCGGCGCCTTCCCCTACATGATCATGTCGATCATCTACCGCAACGTCCCGCGCAAGAAGGTCAACGAGATGATGCTGCTGGGCGAGCGGCTCAACGCGGAGCAGTCGGTCGAGTACGGGCTCGCCAACAAGGTGGTCCCGGCCGGGGAGTTCGACGCCGCGGTCGCCGAGTGGGCCGGCAAGCTGGCCTCGAAGAGCCCGGTGCTGATGCGGCTCGGCCACGACGCGATGTACCGCCAGCAGGACATGGCGATCGACGACGCGCTCGAGTTCCTGCGCTCGCAGCTCTCGCTGACCTTCACGACCGAGGACATCGTCGAGGGGGTCACCGCCTTCTTCGAGAAACGCGACCCGCAGTGGAAAGGCAGATAGTGGCGAGCACCGAGGAGAGATCCGAGAACCTGCTGCCGGGCACGGCCCCGCTGGGCGACCTCACCGAGCAGCTGCACGAGCGCCGCGAGAAGGCCAGGCTCGGCGGCGGCGAGGAGAAGATCGCCAAGCAGCACGAGCGCGGCAAGCTGACCGCCCGCGAGCGGATCGCCCTCCTCACCGACGAGGGCACCTTCGTCGAGCTCGGCATCCACGGCCGACCGCACTTCGCGCAGCGGGCGATGGACGGGGTGGAGGCGCCGGCCGACGGCGTCATCACCGGCTGGGGCGACGTCGACGGCCGGCGCTGCTGCATCGCCGCCTACGACTTCACGGTGATGGCCGGCTCGATGGGGATGACCGGTGAGCTCAAGGTCACCCGCCTGCGCGAGATGGCGCTCTCGAAGCGGATGCCGTTCATCTGGCTGCTCGACAGCGCCGGCGCCCGGATCCAGGAGGCGGCGGGCTCGCTGTTCGCCGGCTCCGGCCACCTCTTCCGCGAGGAGGTCGAAATGTCGGGCGTGATCCCGATGGTCGCCGCGATGATGGGCCCCTGCGCGGCCGGCACCGCCTACATCCCGGCGCTCGCCGACTTCGTGCCGATGGTCTCCGGCCAGGGCGCGATGGCGCTGGCCGGCCCGCACCTCACCAAAGCCGTGACCGGCGAGGACATCTCGATGGAGGAGCTGGGCGGCGCCAAGGTCCACTGCCGCAAGTCGGGGGTGGGGGACCTCGAGGTCAAGGACGACGAGGAGTGCATCGCCAAGGTCAAGGCCTACCTCTCCTACTTCCCCGCCAACTGCGAGCAGAAGCCGCCGCTGCGCGAGGCCGCCGACCCGGTCGACCGCATGTCGGAAAAGCTGATGGAGATAGTCCCGGACTCCTCGCGGCAGCCGTACGACATGTACGACGTGATCGCCGAGATCGTCGACGACGGCGAGTACTTCGACCTGAAGCCGAAGTTCGCCAAGAACCTGATCACCTGCTTCGCCCGCTTCGGCGGCCAGCCGGCCGGGATCGTCGCCAACCAGCCCAAGCAGCTGGCCGGCGTCCTCGACAACGACTCGGCCGACAAGGCGGCCCGCTTCATCAACCTCTGCGACGCATTCAACATTCCGCTGGTCTTCCTCCAGGACGTGCCCGGCTTCATGGTCGGCTCGAAGGTCGAGCACGCCGGGATCATCCGCCACGGGGCGAAGATGCTCTACGCGGTCAGCCGCGCCACGGTGCCGAAGGTGACGGTGATCGTCCGCAAGGCCTACGGGGCCGGCTACTACGTGATGTGCGGAAAGGCGTACGAGCCGGACCTGATCGTCGCCTGGCCGGGAGCCGAGATCTCGGTGATGGGAGCCGAGGGCGCGGTCGAAATCATCGGTCGCTCGGCGATCGAGGCTTCCGACAATCCCGAGGAGACGCGCGAGGCGATGCTGAACGCGGTCCGCCAGCAGATCGACCCCTACATCGCCGCCGGCAACGCCGTGATCGACGACATCATCGACCCGCGCGAGACGCGGCCGACGATCGCCCGGGCGCTGCGGATGGCCCGCGACAAGCACGTCGAGAAGCCGAAGAAACGACACGGGGTGATGCCTGTATGAGCCAGTTCGGAGACCCGGTGATCATCAGCTGCTCGATCAGCGGCGTGATCGCCAACCGCGACCAGTGCCCGGCGATTCCCTACACGCCGGAGGAGTACGCCGCCGAGGCGCGCCGGGCCGTCGACGAGGGCGCCTCGCAGATCCACATCCACGCCCGCAAACCGGACGGCACGCCGTCCTATGAGGTCGAGGACTTCCAGGCGATCACCGCGGCGATCCTCGCCGAGGTCGGCGACGTGATCGTCAACTACTCGACCGGGGCGATCGGGATCCCGATCGAGAAGCGGATCGAGTACCTGCGCGCCTGCCGTCCCGACGTTGCCGCCCTGAACATGAGCTCGATGAACTACGCGAAGTACTCGAAGCGGCGCCAGGACTTCGTCTTCAAGGCGGTCTTCGAGAACAGCTTCGACACGATCATCGAGTTCATCACGGTCATGAAGGAGCTGGGGATCAAGCCCGAGCACGAGTGCTTCGACGCCGGTCACGTCGCCAACCTCGACCCGCTGATCGACATGGGGCTGCTGGAGCCGCCGCTGCAGATCTCGCTGGTGATGGGGGTGACCGGCGGCATCCGCCCGACCCCGCGCAACGTCACCCTGATGTCGGACCAGATCCCGGGCGGCCCGGAAGGGCCGAACCAGTGGCAGGTGATCGGCATCTCCCGCGACCAGTGGAAGCTACTGGCCAGCTCGCTGGTGCTGGGCGGCAACGTCCGCGCCGGCGTCGAGGACAACCTCTACCTGCCCAACGGCGAGATGTGCCGCTCCAACGGCGACCTGATCGCCAAGGCCCGGCAGATGGCCGAAGACATCGGCCGCCGCCCCGCCTCGGTGGCTGAGGCACGCGAGCTGCTGGGAGTCCCGAAGCGAGCTGAGGCATAGCGATGGCGTCCTCGATCCACCGGGCCGGCGTCTTCTGGGGCGGCGGCGTTGGCGAGGACGTCCGCGCCCACGACGTCCTGCTCGGCGCGCAGTCGCTGCCCAGCTCCTCGGCCCTGGAGTTCGGCGGCGACGACACCCGGTCGAACCCCGAGGCGCTGCTGGTCGGGGCGCTCTCCAGCTGTCACATGCTCTGGTTCCTGGCGCTGGCGCGCAAACGCGGGTTCGCTGTCGCCACCTACGAGGACGACGCCGAAGGAGTCCTCGACGGCAAGCGCTTCAGCGCGGCGACGCTGCGGCCGCGGGTGCGCTGGGAGGGGGACCCGCCGACCCCCGAGGCGATCCAGGAGCTGCACCGCCGCGCCCACGAGCTCTGCTTCATCTCGAACTCGGTCGATTTTCCGGTCGGCGTGGAGCCCTCATGACGGTGGGGGGACGCGGCGCGGGCGGTGCCGGCCGGGCCGGCCTGCCGATCTCCGACATCAAGGTCCTCGACCTGACCCGGCTGCTGCCAGGCGGGTTCTGCTCGCTGCTGCTCGCCGACCTCGGCGCCGAGGTGCTGAAGGTCGAGGACACCGGGATGGGCGACTACATCCGCTGGGCGCCGCCCTACTACGGCGGCGACGAGCACCAGTCGCTCGGCACCCGCTCCTCGCTCTACCTCTCGCTCAACCGCGGCAAGCGCTCGGTCCGGCTCGACCTCAAGTCCGAGGCCGGCCGCGAGGCCCTGCTGCGCCTGGTCCGCTCCCACGACGTCGTCCTCGACGGCTTCCGCCCCGGCGTCCTCGACCGGCTCGGGGTCGGCTACGAGCGGATGCGGGAGGAGAACCCGGCGATCGTCTTCTGCGCGATCACCGGCTACGGCCAGGACGGTCCCTACGCCCAGCGCGCCGGCCACGACATGAACTACCTCGGCCTGGTCGGGCTGCTCGGCCTGACCGGCGCCAAGGACGGGCCGCCGGTCCAGTCCGGCGGCCAGATCGCCGACCTCGGCGGCGGCGCCCTGATGGCCGCCTTCGGGGTGATGGCGGCGCTGCACGAGCGGCGCCGCTCCGGCGAGGGCCAGCTGGTCGACGTCTCGATGGCCGACGGCGCCCTCTCCTGGCTGGCGATGGTCGCCGGCCGCTACTTCTGCGACGGCGAAGTGCCGCGGCGCGGCGAGCAGCAACTGGCCGGCGGCCTGGTCTGTTACCTGCCCTACGAGGCCGCCGACGGCTGGGTCAGCTGCGGCGCCCTGGAGCCGAAGTTCTGGGCCGCCTTCTGCCACGGCGTCGAGCGCCCGGATCTCGTCGAGGCCCAGTTCGAGGCGCCCGGCTCCGAGGCCTGGGCCAAGGTCGCCGAGGTGTTCCGCTCCCGGACCCGCGCCGAGTGGCTCGCCTTCAACGACGAGCACGACTGCTGCATCGAGCCGGTCTACGACCTCGACGAGGCACTCCGCTCGGAGCTGGTTCGGGCCCGCGAGATGGTCGTCGAGGTCGAGCAGCCCGAGCTCGGCACCGTCCGCCAGCTCGGCCACCCGGTGAAGCTGAGCCGCACCCCGGCCGACCCGACCCGGCCGGCGCCGGCCTTCGGCGAGCACACCGAGGAGGTGCTGCGCGAGGCCGGTTATTCCGCCGCGGAGGTCGCGGCGATGCTCGAGTCAGGCGCCGCCGCCGGTCCCAGCGCCGACTCCAGCGCCACCTTCCGGGCATGAGCGCCCACGCCGAGAAGGAGCTGCTGCGGATGGGCGAGCTGGCCGAGGCCTCCGGCGTCCCGGCCCCGACGATCAAGCACTACCTGCGCGAGGGCCTGCTCCCCGAGCCGGTCAAGACGAGCCGCAACATGGCCTACTACCCGCCCGAGTTCGTCGACCGGATCCGCCTCATCAAGCGCCTCCAGGAGGAGCGCTTCATGCCGCTGAAGGCGATCCGCGCGGTCCTCGACGAGGGGCCTGCCCGGGCCGCGGCGATGCTCGAACTGGAGGACCAGATCCTCGACCGCGCCCTCGCCGGCGAGCGCTCCCGGGTCAGCGCCGCCCAGGTTCGCGAGCGCTACGGGGTCCCCAAGGAGGTCCTCGACCGGCTCGAGAAGATCGAGGTCCTCAGCCCCAACAGCCGCGGCTACTCGCCCTCCGACGTGACGATCATCGAGGCGATCAGCCGCTTCCGCGCCGGCGGCTACGACGAGCAGATCGGCTTCACCGTCTACGACACCCTCCGCTACAAGAAGGCGATCGAAGAGCTGGTCCGTCAGGAGGTCGCGGTGGTGATGGAGCGTCTCGCCGGCGAGGTCCCGCCGGACCGGGTCGTGGAGATGCTCGAAGCCGGCGCCCAGCCCCTCAAGGACCTGATCGGCGCCCTGCACACCAAGCTGATGGTGGCCGAGCTGGAGCGCCACCGCGCCCAGCGCGATTAGCTCACGGCGGAACGGAGGAGGGGCTCGCGCTCGGCCTCGATCCGCTCGGCCAGGACCACGTAGCCCTGCCGCGCGGCGAGCCCGCTGCCCTCGTCGAGCGCCTCGGCGACCCCGGGCTGGTCGGTGGCGGCGCGAGCCTGGGCCAGCGTCAGCAGACAGAACGGGAGCGACCAGCGCATGCCGCGGCGCCGCGCCGTATCGGCCGCCCACTCGACCTGGGCCAGCGCCTCCTCGCCGCGGCCGAGCCCGAGCAGGGCCCGCGCCCGCAGGCAGCCGCGCCAGGCCTCGACCTCGCCGCCCGAGCCCATCGCCTCGCGGTAGCCGCCATCGGCCAGCTCGATCGCCTCCAGCGCCTCGGCGAACTCGCCGGCCTCGAGGCGGGCGTAGGTGAGGGCACTGAGCGCCATCGTCCGCGAGAAGACGTCGCCCAGCCGGTCGGTCTGCTCGCAGTTGCGCAGCGCCACCGCGACCGCTGCCTCAGGGTCCCCGTTGTCGGCGAGGACCTGGGTCCTGGTGCCGAGGGCCCAGCTTTCCGTCTCCGGGTCGCCGCGTTCGCGCGCTTCCCGCAGGGACTCCTCGAGCAGCCGTTCCGCTTCCTCGAAGCGGCCGCGCTCGCGCAGCCCCATCGATTTCGCGTTCAGCGCCCAGGCGATCGGGCTGGCCACGATCACGCCGGCGCCGAGGTCGGGATCGCCGTCGAGGATCTCCAGCATCTCGTCGATCGTCGCTTCCAGGCGGTCGAGGTCGCCGGCGCACATCAGCGCGTAGGCGGCGGCGCCGCGGAAGGAGGCGCGCAGGCCGTCCTCGCCCGACTCGTCGGCCAGCGCCACGGCCTCGTCGGCGGCGAGGACCCATTCGTCGGTGTGCTCGGCGGCGCCGGGACGGACCGAGGTGAGCAGCTTCAGCATCGCCAGCGAGCGCAGGTCGCCGATCTCGGTGGCGATCGCGGCGGCTTCCTCCTCGAGGTGCGTCACCTCGGAGCGGTCCATGCCGAGCCGCCAGGCGAATTCGAGTTGCAGCATCCGCGAGACCAGCGCCAGCGCCGCCGTCTCCTCGTCCTCGTCGAGCCGGTCGGCGAGGTCGGTTACCCGCTGCCAGAGCCGCAGCGCGTCCTGGGGCCGGCTGTGCCCGGCCCAGTAGGCGGCGCGCGCGTACCAGCGGGCCGCCTCGCGGGTCTCACGCCCCTCCTCGAGGTGGTGGGCGATCAGGCCGGCGAGCTCGTCGTGGCGCTCGGCCTCCAGCGCGATCGTCGCTCGCGCCGCCGCCGCGTGGGTGGTGGCGCGGCGCTCGGCCAGCTGGGTGCCGTAGGCGACCTCGCGGGTGAGCGGGTGGCGGAAGGCGAGCAGGCGTTCCGGGTAGAGCTCGGCCTCGTAGACGAAGCCGGCCTCGGTCAGCTCGCAGAGGACCGCGTCCAGCCGCTCGGCCTCGATCTCCGCCGTCATCCGCAGCGCCGGCACGCTGACCTCGCGGCCGACCACCGAGGCGACCTGGAGCAGCTGCTTGGCATCGGGGCCGAGCCGGTCGATGCGGGCGGCGAGCACCGCCTGCACGGTCACCGGCACGCCCGCGTCCTCGATCGGCCGCGCCAGCCGGTACTCGCCGCGCTCGCCCTCCAGGTGCCCGGACTCGGCCAGCTCGCGAACGATCTCCTCGATGAAGAAGGGGTTGCCCTGGGTGCGGTCGTGGATCGGCTCGTCGAGCCCGTCCAGCGATGGGTCTTCGCCGGCGAGGTCGCGCAGCAGCTCGCGGGTGCTCTCGCGGCTGAGCGGGTCGAGCGGCAGCTCGCGGTAGCTGGGGGCGGCGGCCCAGGCGGGCCGGTACTCGGGCCGGAAGTTGACGACGGCGAGCGTGTTGGTCCCCTCGATCGCGCCGGCCAGCTCGGCCAGCATCGCCTCGCTGCCCTCGTCGATCCAGTGCAGGTCCTCGACCACCAGGACCAGCGTCTTGCGCCGGCTCGGCGCGTTGGCGAGGCGGCAGACGACGTCGGCCAACGCCCGCTGCCGCGCCTCGGCGCTCATCTGCCCTGCCGGCCGGTCGGGGTCGGGGACGCCGAGGAAGTCGAACATCAGCGGCAGGTCGTCGGCGAAGCCGGCGTCGAGCAGCAGCGCCCGGCCGGCGATCTTCTCGCGGGCCGCCTGCTCGGGCTCGCGCTCGCCGATCGCGAAGAAGGCGCGCAGCATCTGCAGCACCGGCATGTAGGGGACGGCGGTCCCGTGCGCCTGCGCCTGCGCCTCGAAGACCTCCAGCCCCTCGTCGCGGCAGCGCTGGGCGAACTCGTGGCAGAGCCGGCTCTTGCCGATCCCCGGTTCGGCGGCGATCCCGATCATCGTTCCCTCGCCTCCCTGCGCCCGGGCCAGCGCCGCCTCCAGCTTCGCCATCTCCTCGGCGCGGCCGACGAAGCCGCTGAAGCCGCGCTCGCGGGAGAGGTCGAGGCGCGAGCGCATCCGCCCGACCCCGGCCAGCTCGAAGACGTGAACCGGCCGGCGGGCGCCCTTGATCTCGAAGCGCCCGAGGTCGGCGAGGTCGAGGAAGCCGGCGGCCAACTCGGCCGTGTGCTCGGTGAGGTACGCCTTGCCGGGCTCGGCCAGCGCCTCCATCCGCTGCGCCAGGCCGACCGTGTGGCCGATCGCCGTGTACTCGCTCTCGCCGCCGGCCCCGATCGCCCCCGCGACCACCTCGCCGGAGTTGATCCCGATCCGGGTCGAGAAGTTGAGCCCCTGCTCGCGGCGCAGCTCGGCCGCGTACCCGGCGACGTCCTCGAGCATCCGCAGTGCCGCGTAACAGGCCCGCTGGGCGTGGTCCTCGTGGGCGACCGGCGCCCCGAAGACGGCCATGATCCCGTCGCCGGTGAACTTGTCGACGGTCCCCTCGAAGTCGGCCACCGCCTCGGAGAGGATCGAGAAGAAGCGCTGCATGATCTTGCGCCACTCCTCAGGATCCTGCTGCTCGGCGAGGTCCATGGAGCCGCTGACGTCGGCGAACAGCACCGTCACCTGCTTGCGCTCGGCGTCGTCGTTGCGTAGCTCGGACACGACAGAGAAGAGGTTACGCCCCGCAGTAGCCTGGACCGATGAGATCCGTTCTGGTCACCGGCGCTTCCACTGGCATCGGTCGGGCGACTGCCCTCCGGCTCGACGCCGCCGGCTGGCGCGTCTTCGCCGGCGTCCGCCGCGGGCTCGACGGCCTCGCCAACAACGCCGGGGTCGCCATCCCGGCGCCGCTGGAGACGATCGGGATCGACGCCCAGGTCCAGGCGCGGCTGAAGCCGCTTATCCCGGCGCCGCTGTTCGATCGCATCGCCGCCCGCGCGATGGATTTGTAAGTCGTTCCGATCTGTTCCCCAGCCGGCTGGGGTCGAAGTCGACATCGATTCGACGCCTATACTGGGGAAGCCGATTGACTGGTCAATCAGCCAATCGCGAACCCCTGAAGATCTTGCGCGCAGCCGCCGTACAGCTCAACTCGACCGGCGATAAGGCCACGAACCTCGCCGCGGCCGAGCGCCTCGTGCGCGCCGCCGCCGCCGACGGCGCCGAGCTGGTGGCGCTGCCGGAGAAGTGGAACCTGCTGGCCGCCGGCGAGGAGCTCCTGGCCGGCGCCGAGCCGCTCGACGGCCCCAGCCTCAGCGCCGCCCGCGGCTGGGCGGCCGAGCTGGGCCTCCACCTGCTGGCCGGCAGCATCGCCGAGCGCGGCGACGGGAGGGCCTGGAACACCTCGGTGCTGATCGGCCCCGGCGGCGAGGACCTGGCCACCTATCGCAAGGTCCACATGTTCGACGTCGACGCCGGCGGCGTCTCCTACCGCGAGTCCGAGCACGAGCAGCCCGGCGAGGAGGCGGTGACGGCGCCGCTCGGCGAGCTGATCCTCGGCATGACCGTCTGTTACGACCTGCGCTTCCCGGAGCTGTTCCGGATCCTCGCCCTGCGCGGCGCCCGGCTCATCGCCGTCCCCTCCGCCTTCACGCTTGCCACCGGCCGCGACCACTGGGAGGTGCTGCTGCGGGCGCGGGCGATCGAGGACCAGGTCTTCGTCATCGCCCCCAACCAGGTCGGCCGCGCCGCCCCGCACTTCGAGTCCTTCGGCCACTCGGCGATCGTCGACCCCTGGGGGACGGTGCTGGCGGTCGCCCCCGACGAGGAGTGCTTCGTCGCCGCCGATCTCGACCTCGCCGCCCAGGACCGGGTCCGCGCCGAGCTGCCCTCGCTCGCCAACCGCCGCCCCCAGGCCTACGCCTGGCCGCGGCTGACGGAGGCGCGAGCCTGATGGCGAAAGCGCCGCCGGTCGACAAGCGCCGCCAGATCCTCGACGCGGCGATCCGCGTCTTCGCCCGCCAGGGCTTCCACGCCACCCGCGTCTCGGACATCGCCGACGAGGCCGGCGTCGCCTACGGGCTCGTCTACCACTACTTCAAATCGAAGGACCAGGTCCTCAACGAGCTGTTCGTCGAGCGCTGGTCGCTGCTCCTGGCGGCGATCGAGGAGACCGATCGCGGCGACGGCCCGCCGCGCGAGAAGCTCGCCGCGGTCGCCTCCTTCATCGTCGACTCCTACGTCCATGACCCGGAGCTGATGAAGGTGATCATCGTCGAGGTGACCCGGGCCGCCAACTCCTTCGGCCGCACCCACCTGACCGAGATCCGCCGCGCCTACCAGTCGATCGCCAAGATCGTCGCCGACGGCCAGAAGGTCGGCGCCTTCCGTACCGACGTCGACCCGATGTTCGCCTCGATGTCCTTCTACGGCGCCATCGAGCAGCTGCTCTCCGGCTGGATCTTCGAGGTCATCCCCGCTTCGGACACCAGCTTCGCGCAGGCAAAGGAGCTTGTCGTGACGACGATCTGCGATGGGCTCGAGCACCGATAGATATAAGGTCGCATTCCGGG